>JAIXTR010000325.1 GCA_027483845.1 Caulobacteraceae bacterium
GCGCCGAAGCCCAGGATGACCCAGCGCGAGCCGTCCAGCTCGCGGAAGCCCCGGCGCGTCCACTCGTGCGCGGCCTGGTCCGCCCGTCGCGCCGGCCCGCCCTGGTACACGTCGAGGACGCCCCACAACACATAGTCGGCGATGCCCACCGCCTGGCCGTGGCTGGTGGTGAGGGTGGCGCCCTTCTGCACAAACTGACCGAAGATGGCGTTGTCGTACCCGGCCGCGCCGCTCTGCACCCACTTCAGATCGGGCGACTTGAGGGTGGCGGCGGCGAAGGGGCGCATGGCGCCGCTGAAGAAGACGTCCGAGTTGGCCCAGGCGGCCTCGGGGCGCGCATCCTCCAGGGCGACGGGCGCGCCATTGAGCGTGAGGCCGCCCTCGTCGGTCAGCAAAAGCGGCTCGACGGCAGAGCCGTGAGCCGCGATCGCCGCTTCGTTACGGCGGTAGGATCGTTCGTGGATCAGCAAACGCATCGGTCTCTCCCTGGCCGATTGGTCTTAGCCGGGGAGAGACCGGGTGCGCTACACGTTAGCGTCCGCCAGCCTTGGCCGCGGGCGCAGCGGGCGTCGGCGCGGCCGGGGCCTGCTGAGCCTGGTCGCGGCGGCGGCCACCCATCACCTTGAGCGCGCCCATCAGCTCGGCGTTCTCGATGGCTCCCGACTTGTTCTGATCCATCATGGCGAAGTACGGCGAGAGCTTGTCGCCCAGGTCGCCCTTGAACTCGGCCTTCTGGATCTTGCCGTCCAGGTCCTCGTCGAACATGCCCAGCAGACGGGTCTCGTCCATCAGCCGGTCGTTGTCGGTCAGCTTGGTCGAGGTCTCCTCGGTCCAGCGGTAGCGGATCGCAGTGTAGAACATCTCCTCCCAGGACTGGTCGCCCCAGACGATGGTCTTCGATGCATCCGGGTTGGCCGGGTTCTGCTTGGAATTGTCGTACCAATAGTGGGCGATCAGCTTGGACCCCGCCGGGATCTTCAGCGGCTCGGCGAAGGTGTACTCGCGCTGCCAGTTGAAATCGTAGCGCGGCATGGCCAGCAGCAGCTTCTTCGTGCCGTCCGGGTACTGGACCCAGAAGTCCGAGGCGTAGCCGCGGTAGTGGGCGTGCGGGAACGCCGAGTACAGCAGCATGTCCTTGGGCACGTTTAGATAGGCGGTTTCCTTGTGACGCGCTTCGCCCGCGGGGATGACGATCGTGTTGTCCACGATCACCGAGTTGCGCATCACCAGATCGGGCTTCTCGTTGTCCTTGTAGAAGTAGAGGCCGATCTTCGAGGCGTCGGTCACGTCCTTGCCGAAGGGCGTGTAGTGGGCTTGGAAGCCGATGGCGCCGCCCGGCGGCAGGTAGGTGCCGACGTTCTTGGGCCACAGTGTGCTTTCCGCGCCCACCGCATAGCCGCCCATCGAGGCGCCCCAGCGGCTCTCGTTGCCCTTGCCGTCGGCCGGGATGTCCTTGAGGTAGCCGGACAGGAAGTGGTGCACGGCCTGGCGCTGGTTGACGACATAGGTCGAGGCCTTGACCCACTTGCCCTCGGTCAGCGGGTTCACGACGATCGGACGCTGATAGTCGACCACGCCGGCGGCGGGGATCTTGTAGGTCGGGAGCGCCAGGATCAGGTCCGGCTTGCCCAACGGCCATTCCTGCACGACCCGCTTCTTGGCGGCGACAGCCATCGGGTCGGTCGTGCCGTCACGCGGCGCGCCCTGTTCGATCCAGTGGACCACCGTCTTGATCTCGTCGGGGGTCAGGCTCTTGTCGTCGGCGAACTTGCTGACGTGCGGGTCGACGTTCCACGGGGGCATCCGGTCGGTGCGCAGCACCTCACGGATCATCGGCGAGAAGCCCTTGACCATCTCGTAGCTGGACATGGCGAACGGACCGATGCCGCCCTCAGTGTGGCAGGCGGCGCACTTCGCCTCCAAGATCGGCGCGACCTGCTTGGAGTAGGAGATCTTCGCCACCTTGCGGTTGGGGAAGTCCACGAGGCAGCCGGGGCTCATCTTGCTGGCGGCCATCGCCTGACGGCCCGCGAGGGTCGCCTCGATGGCGTCGGCGGCCCAGGTGTGCTCGGCGACGGCCTTTTGCGTCCCGTAGTCCAGCCGATCGTCCAGCGGGCCACGGTAGGTGATCTTCCAGGTCTTGGGATCGACCACGAAGAACTCGGCGGTCCGGGTGACGCCCAGCTGTTCGCCGACCAGCTGGTTGGCGTCCTTCAGGATCGGGATGTCGATGCCGTAGTCGGCCTTTTCCTTGGCGATCGCCTCCATGCTGTCCTGGATGGCCGAATTGACCATCAGGAACTGCACGCCCTGGCTCTCGTACTTGGCCTTCAGCGCCTTCAGCGCCGGGGTCAGGTTGCGGACGATCGGGCAGCCATTGGCGTGGCTGATCAGCACGATCACCTTGGCGTCGGTGCGGTACAGCTCGTGACCCATGTATTCGGTGTCGGCGAGCATGAAGTTGTCGACCGTGGCGGGCGCCGCGACCGCCGCCGTCTCTACAGACGCCGTGGGCGACCCGGCCGCCAGGGCGTTCGGAGCCTGGCCATCGGCCGCGCAGCCGACCAGCAGACCGCTGAGCGCAGCCGTGGCGGCCAAGGCTGAAATGCGCGCCTTCGTCATCGAAATCGTCCTCCCAAGGGCCTCTGCGGAGATTGATCGCTCCGTCCGGGTCCCAGCCCCAAAATGCGTGTTACGCCAAATCATACCCAAGACGACCGGCGTTGCATCATTATTTCTAATCAATGTTTAGATACCATTTCGTCGAGAAATGAACGACCTGGACTGTGGCGCGGCGGCGGCTCTCAGGCTTGGCAGGGACGCGCGGGTCAGGGCAGATGTTCGCCGGAAGAGGGGCGCGCATGAGTTTCATCACCCGCAGAAAGCCGATCGCGTTTGGCGCGCCGACCGAGGGCGGCCGCCACCTGAAGCCGACGCTGGGCTGGCCGCA
>JAIXTR010000162.1 GCA_027483845.1 Caulobacteraceae bacterium
CGCAATCCTGACGCCAATTACAACAGGATGAGGCTCGCAAGTCCCAGAAAAGACAGGAAACCCATAAGGTCCGTCACGAAAGTTACGAACACGGACGAAGATACGGCCGGGTCGCGCCCGAACCGTTCGAGGGTCAGGGGCGCCAGCACGCCGGCGGCGGCGGCCAGGAAGATGTTGACGATCAGCGCCAGACCGATGGTCACCGAGAGGCGCACATCCTGGAAGAACACGAAGGTCGCGATAGACATGATCAGGCCGACCACCGCACCGTTCGCCAGCCCCACGGTCATCTCGCGCATGACGATCCGCAAGGAGTTCGCCGCCGTCAGCTCGCGGCTGGCGAGGGCGCGGACGGCGACGGCCAGGGCCTGGGTGCCGGCATTGCCGCCGACCGAGGCGACGATGGGCATCAGGATCGCCAGGGTGACCAGCTTGGCGATCTCGTCCTGATAGAGGTTGATGGCCTGCACGGCGATCGCCTCGGTCGCCAGGTTCAGGACCAGCCACGGCAGGCGCGACTTGACGATGTCCAGCACGCCGGCGTCGCGACCGGCGTCCGACACACCGGCCAGGGCCAGGATGTCCTCCTCGCCCTCCTCCTGAATGACCCCGACGATGTCGTCGACGGTGATCTGGCCCACCAGCCGTCCCGCGGAGTCGATCACCGGGGCCGAGATCAGGTGGTACTTGTCGAAGATGTAGGCGACCTCTTCCTGGTCGAGATCGACGGTGATTTCCGTCACCGGCTCCATGATCTGAGCCAGCGGCGTCTGGCGGCCAGTACGCAGCAGATGGCTGACGGGCACCGCACCCACCGGCTTGTAGGCCGGGTCGACGACATAGACGTCGAAGAACAGCTCGGGCAGCTCGTCCGACTCGCGGCGGAAGTGGTCGATGGCCTGGCCGACGGTCCAGAACTGCGGCGCGGCCACCACCTCGCGCTGCATAAGGCGGCCGGCGGTCTCGTCGCCGTAGGAGAGCGTGCTCTCGATCGCCGCCCGCTCCAGCTCGGGCATGGCGGCCATGACCTCGGCGCGCTTGTCGTCCTCCAGGTCGTCGACGACGTCGGCGGCGTCGTCCGATTCCATCTCGCCGATGGCCTTGGCGAGAGTCGCCGACGGCACGTGCTCGAGGACCTCCTCGCGGATCTCACTGTCCAGCTCGGACAGGATCTCGGCCAGGGTCTGGGGATCGAGGTGGGGGACCAGTTCCTCCCGCGCATCGGCGGAGAGGAAGCCCATCAGGTCGGCGACGTCGGCGGGGTGCAGCGCGCCGAGCAGTTCACGCAGGCGCTCGGCGTCCCCGCGATCCAGGGCGTCAGCGACATCGGATACGAAGTCGGGGTTCAGCGCGTAGTCGTCTTCGAGCGCCAGGTCTTCGAGGTCTTCCTCGACATCCGCCACGTCGGCGAGATCGTCCGTTTCGCGCGCCATGCGGACCTCCCCGATCTATGTGTGGACGGCGGTGCTCGTTCCTTGGCTGAAACCCTGATCGAGATGCCCGGTCGAGGGACCGGACTCAGAGCTCAGCCTGTTTCATCTAGGCCAAAGTCGCTTCCGGGCGAAGGCATGTCCGGAACCTGATTTCAAGTAAACCTCGAACGCCTCCGCTTGGGTGCGATCCGAGAACGCTACGTAGGTCGCAAGCGTCCAAGGCCGAGGCTTCGACGTGTGCGCGGACTGGCCGGCGTTGTGCTCCCGTGCCGCGCACGCAGATCGGATGTCACGCCCACGTACCGCTTTGCAGGGTCCGCCACGCTGACCAGCAGATAGACGTCGTGCAACAGGTTCCCTTCGCATGGCCCTGCTACGCCGAGGCTTCGCAGGGCATCCTGCTTCGCCTCTATTCACCTCGTTCAACCCTGCGAAGCCCAAAGGGCGAAGCAGGATGGTGCGGTCGAGAAGACTCGAACTTCCACGGGTTGCCCCACAGCGACCTCAACGCTGCGCGTCTACCAATTCCGCCACGACCGCTCGTGGTGAGGCGCGGCAACTATCAAACCCCGCCGGCTTTGTGAAGCGACTTAGAGGCCGCAATCCGATGGCGGCCTAACCGGCCCCAGCCATGTAGTCGTAGACATTGGCTTCGCGGGTCACGGTGATCGCGATGCGCTCGTCGTTGATCTGGATTTCGCCACGGGCGACGGGGTGGTTATTGGCCAGAATCCAGACCTCGTCGTTGACGCTTGTGTCGAGGGGAATGACCGCGCCGCGGCCCATCCGCAGCAGTTGCTGCATGGGAAGCTGAGCGCGCCCAAGCACCACCTGGATTTCGACGTTGACGGCCTTGACCTGGCTCACGAAGGAGACCCCGACTTTACACTTGAGGGCTTTGCGCAACGCAGGCCCGGGACCCACATTGCGGCGACATGCTTGATCACCCGTTAAACACCGAGGGCGAAGCGCGCTTCGGTCGCACCGATGGGACGGCCGCGGGATGGGCTGTTTCGACCGCGCCCGTGCCCTATCCCGAGGCGGTCGCCGCTATGGAGGCCCGCGCCGCCGCCATCGCCGACGGCGCGGCGGGCGAGTTGGTCTGGCTGTTGGAGCACCCGCCTCTCTACACCGCCGGCGTGTCTGCCAAGCCGGCCGACCTGATCCAACCCGACCGATTCCCCGTGTTCCAGAGCGGCCGGGGCGGTCAGTTCACCTATCATGGGCCGGGTCAGCGGGTGGCCTACGTCATGCTGGACCTCACCCGGCGACAGCGGGACGTGCGCGCCTTCGTGGCGGCGCTGGAGGCCTGGGTCATCGGCGCGCTGGACGCGTTCAACGTCACCGGCGAGGTGCGCGACGGCCGCGTCGGGGTCTGGGTCGAGCGACGCGCGCCGGGCGTCCCGCCACGCGAGGACAAGATCGCCGCCATCGGCGTGAAGCTGCGCAAGTGGGTGTCGTTCCACGGCATCTCGCTGAACGTCGAACCGGACCTCGACCACTTCGGCGGCATCGTGCCTTGCGGGGTCACCCAGCACGGGGTGACCAGCCTGGTGGACCTCGGCCTGCCTGTGACCATGGACGAGGCCGACGCGGCGCTGAAGGCGAGTTTCCGCAAGGTCTTCGGCGCGGTCGAGGACGCCGACGCGCCGCTCTAGCCGACCGGCAGCGCCATTGGGTTGAGCCCGTATCGGTTCGCGCCCTGCTCGCCGGGGAGAAGCGCCAACTCCACGACGGCCCAGACCAGCACCAGGAAGAACGGGAAATCCAGGAAGCTTTCCGGGTGCGGCCAGACCGCCACCACCGACGCCAGGATCAACGCCGCCCACCAGCCGGATCGACCCCGGTCGTGCAGCCGCTTCGAAAGCACGCAGGCCCCCGCATAGAAGAGCGCCGGATAGACCACCCAGCCGGTGATCCAATGCAGGGCCGATCCGACCAGCGCCTCGTAAAGCGCGGCAAGCACCACGAGCACCGCCGCGGCGATCAGCGACGGCAGGCGCGGCGCGCGCCCCTGGGCCGAAAAGAAGAGCTCCGTGAAGCCCACCCGAATCCCCTAAGCCGAACGGCTCAGGCGAACTCTACCAGAACCTCGTCGGCTGCAACGCTGTCGCCGGACTTCACGTTGACGGCCTTGATCGTCCCGTCCCGTTCGGCGCGCAGGATGTTCTGCATCTTCATCGCTTCGAGCACGGCGACGACCTCGCCGGTCTTCACCTCCTGGCCGCTGGCCACGTCCACCGACACCACCAGGCCCGGCATCGGCGACAACACCATCTTGGACGTATCGGCCGCCTTCTTCGGCGGCAGCTTGCCGTGCAGTTCGGCGGACCGCGGCGTCAGAACCAGCACGTGCAGCGTCGTGGCCCGGTGGCGGATGATGAAGCCCTCGGCCGCCGGCTTTACCGCGACGGTGAAATCGGCGCCGTCCAGATTGGCGCGGAACACCGGCTGACCCGGACGCCACTGAATGTCCTCGAGCCGCAGCTTGCGGCCATCGGCCAGGATGTTTAGGCCTCCATCCGCCGCCGTGGCGCTCATCGCCAGCTTCTTCAGCCCTGAGACGACCACCCAGTCGGTCCGCACCTGATCCGGCGCCGAGCGGGCAAGCAGGGCCCGGTGCATGGCGAGGGCCACGGCGCTCATGAGGTCGCGTTGCGCGTCCGTCGGCGGCAGGCCCTGGAAGCCGTCGGGGAACTCGTCCTTGATGTAGTTGGTCGACAGCTTGCCCGACCGGAACCGAGGCTGGTCCATGACGGCGGCCAGGAATGGGATGTTCTGGCCCAACCCCTCGATGTGGAAGTCCTCCAGCGCCCGGCCCATGACGTCGATCGCCGCCTCGCGGGTCTTCCCCCAGGTCGAAAGCTTGGAGATCATCGGGTCGTAGAACATCGAGATCTCGTCGCCCTCGCGGACGCCGGCGTCGTTGCGGACCGTATAGCCCTCATGCTCGCCCTCGACCGGCGGGTCGTAGCGGAC
>JAIXTR010000334.1 GCA_027483845.1 Caulobacteraceae bacterium
ACGGCTGCACCGAGGCCGAGGCCCTGTCCGCCGCGGCGAAGGTCGCGGTGCTGCTCGATCGCTACGACCTGTCGCTGACCGACGTCGAACTTCGCGAGGGGGTATGCGCGCGGCGCGAATACGAGACCCGCGGGAACAAGCGCATACCGCTCGACGACGGCATCGGCGCCATCGCGGCGTTCTGCGATTGCCGGGTCTGGCGCGAGACGAGTCCGGGCGGCGATCGGCGATACATCTTCTTTGGCCTGGGCGCGGATATCGAGGTCGCGCACTACCTGACCGACGTGATCGAGTCCGCCGTGCGGTTCGAGCTCGGCCGCTACAAGACTTCGCCCGGCTATCAGCGATTCCCGCACAAGGACCGACACCTGGCGAACGCATCCTTCATGCTGGGGATGGTCGCCTCGATCGCGGACAAATTGACCGCGATGAAGGCTGGGCGCGACCAGGCCCACAACGACGCCGGGCGTGATCTTGTGGTTCTCAAGTCGGCAGTCGTCGACGCCGAACTCGACAAGCTGGATCTGAAACTGACGACCGTGCCCCGCGCGGCCCGCGTCGTGTCACCAACGGCCTACGACGCCGGCGGCGTCGCGGGAGCGTCCCTGGCCATCAATCCCGGTATCCGGCGGACGCCGTAGGCTGCCGACCTCAGATCCCGGCGTACCAGTGATAGCCGCGGTCCGGCCAGAAGCCGCCCTTGCCGCGGCCGAGGCCGTCGAGGGAGGCCACGGCCTCGACGCGCATGACGTACTTGGCGTGCTTGTAGCCGAGCTGGCGTTCGACGCGCAGGCGCAGCGGGGCGCCGTGGCGGACCGGCAGGGTGCCGTCGTTCATCTGGTAGGCGAGGATCGTCTGGGGGTGGAAGGCGTCGATGAGGTCGATGCTCTCGTAATAGACGCCCGCGCCGTCGGTGGCGGTGGGGTCGAGGGTGTCGGCGCAGTGGAAGACGATGTAGCGGGCCTCGGGCTTCAGCTTGGCGCGGTCCAGCAGGGCCGAGAGGCGCGCGCCGGTCCACTTGCCGATGGAGGACCAGCCCTCGACGCAGTCATGGCGGGTGATCTGAGTGCGGGCGGGGGCGGCGCGGACCTCGGCCAGGCTGAGCGACAGGGGCTGTTCCACCAGGCCGTCGATGGTCAGGCGGTAGCTTTCGAAGTTCTCGGCCAGCAGGGCCAGATAGGCCGGGTCGCCCGGGCGCATGGTGCCGTTGGCCTTGAAGTCGCGGGAGAGGTCGGCGGGCGTGAACTCGCGGGCCAGGGCGTTGCGGTCGGTGACGGCGCGCTGGGCGTGGCGGGTCCACTGCTCGGCCACCTTGAGCACGCCGGTGAAGGTGGGGTTGGTCGCCAGCCGGTCGCACCCGACCAGCCAGAGGGAGCCCAAGGCAGCGCTGGCGCCGGCCAGCCAGCGGCGGCGATCGACGGTCATGGGCGGTCTCCTTCCACGTCGATGGCGTAACGGCCGGTGATCATCGAGCGCAGGTTGTTCCAGAGGCCGGAGACGATCACCAGGATCAGGTGGACGACGATGAACAGGATGATGCCGCTGGCCGAGAGGAAGTGGATCGTCCGCGCCGACTGCCGCCCACCGAACAGGTCGATCAGCCAGGGGACGGTGGCGTTGAAGCCGGGTGACATGCAAAGCCCGGTCAGCAGCATCAGGGGCAGCAGGCCCGCGACCACGGAGAGGTAGGTCAGCTTCTGGATCACATTGTAGCGGCGGGCTTCGTCGCCCTTGGGGAACTGCAGCCGGGCGTGGGTGACGATCTCGTGCAGGATGTGGCGCGGGGCCATCTGGTCGCGGGCGGGCAGCAGGTCGCGCCGGACGTGGCCGCCAACCAGGCCCCAGAGCCAGTAGACCAGGCCGTTCACGACGAAGAGCCAGGCGAAGAAGAAGTGCCAGTCGCGCCCCGCGCTCAGGTCGCGCCAGCTGGGGACCGTGGCCCAGGCGGGGAAGCCGCGCTGCTCGCGGGCGCCCTCGGGTCCGGACCAGCCGAAGAGGCCGGTGGTGTCGAAGCTGTGGCCGCCGATAGTGGTCACGCCGCGCGGCTCGCCGCCGACCTCGACCTTCTTCATCGACAGCCAGGGGTCGGCGAAGGTGGACTTGGCGCCCCAGTAGAGGGCCGGGTGGGCGTTGAAGATCTGCAGGCCGCTTAACAGCAGGGCGCTGATCACCAGGACGTTCAGCCAGTGGGTGATGCGGGTGACGGCCGAATGGCGGCGGATCATCACCTTGGCGCGTCGCTCGGCCATGCCTGCCCCCATGTCTCCGGCGACGGAACGATACCCCCGGAAGCGGCGCTTGTCCTACTCGACATCGACAAGGAGACGAAGATGAGCGACGCCGACCAACCGCCGATCGACAATCGCATGCAGGACACCGGCCGCCAGGCCGATCCGGGCAAGCCCGTCAGCCAGGATGAAGCCGTCGAGCGCACCGGCCGCACCGAGCAGGTGGCAGGCGAAGGCGCGGACACGGGGTCCGACAACGACAAGCCGGGGACCTTGGGCCCACAGGGCGATCCCGCGGAAGGCAAGCGCTAAGCGCTAGGCCCGACGGCCGCGCCCCCTTAGTGTCCCGGCGCAAATCGGGAGCTTTGGGCGTGGCGGAAGTCGAAGTGTGGCGTGGCGGGGTCGCCAGCTGGGAATGCGACCAGATGGGCCACCTCAACGTGGGCTTCTATGTCGCCAAGTCGATGGAGGCGCTGGCGGGTCTTGGGGCCGAGCTGGGGATGCCGGCCGTCTTCGCCGCGGCGGCGGAGGCGACCCTGGTGGTCCGCGAACAGCACATCCGCTTCATCAAGGAGGCGCGGCCCGGCGCGCCGCTGACGGTCACCGGCGGGGTGGTCGAGATGGGCGAAAGCGACGCGCGGCTGATGCTGCTGATGCGGCACCAAAACGGCGACCTGGCGGCCAGTTTCCAGACCAAGGTCGCCCACGCCACCGCCCGCGACGGGGTCGCCTTTCCCTGGCCCGACCGGATCCGCGTCCGCGCCGAGGCCCTGGCGGTGGAGGTGCCGGCGGGGGCGGCGCCGCGGTCGGTCGATCTTGGCCCGCTGACCACCCAGGCCAGCCTGGCGCGCGCCGACGCGCTTGGCCTGATCCGCACCGGCCTGGGCGTGGTGGACGCGCGGGACTGCGACGCCTTCGGGCGGATGCGGACCGAGATGTTCATGCACCGCCTGTCCGACGGCATTCCGCACTTCTTCGCCGGTCAGCGGCCGGGGGCGATCGACACGGCCCGGCGGGTGGGCGGCGCGGCGCTGGAATACCGGCTAATGCACCATGCCTGGCCGCGGGCGGGCGATCGGGTGGCCCTGCGCTCGGGGTCGGGCCCGGGGGACAAGCGGTTCCGCCGCCTGGTCCACTGGCTACTCGATCCGGTGAGCGGCCGGCCCTGGGCCAGCGCGGAAGGGGTGGCGGTCTCTTTCGACCTGGACACCCGCAAGGTGATCACCCTGTCGGACGAGGAATTCGCCCGCGCCGAGGCCGACGCGATCCCAGACCTGGGTCTCTAGCCGACCGCCTCCCGCAGCGCGGCCTGGACCAGGTCGGGACGCTCCATGGGCAGGAAGTGGCTGGCGCCGGGCACCACCTCAATGCGGATGCGGCCGGTGGCCTCCAGCTCGGCCTTGTGGTCGTCCAGCCGGGCCGTCGAGCCGATCTCGGCGCGCAGGATGCGGACCGGGCAGCGGGTGGCCTGGAAGGCGGCCCAAGGGTCGTAGGTGTGGGTGCGGAAGTTCGACGCTTCCCAGGCCGGTGCGCAGGTGAGGGTGACTTCGCCGTCGTCGGTCGCGCGGAAGCCCGCTTCGACATAGTCGGCCAGTTGCGCGGGGGTCCACGGCCGGAAGGCGCCCCGGCCGGTGTAGGCCTCGAGCGCGGCGGCCTTGCTGGGGAAGGTCGCGCGGCGGCGCTGGGCGCCGTCGGCCAGGGGGTTGTCGGTCGCCGCGGCCACGGGCGTCGCAGTGACCAGCACCGGATCGAACAGGATCAGGGCCTTGACCCGCTCAGGCGCGGCGGCGGCGGCCAGCAGGCTGGCGGCGCCGCCCATGGAATGCCCGGCCAGCACCACCGGCCCGTCGGTCTCGGCCGCCAGGAGCGCCAGCAGATCGTCGCGGAAGCCGCGCCAGTCCTCGCGGGTCTCGACATCGGCCGGCAGGCGGGTGGCGCCATGGCCGCGCATGTCCAGCGCCAGGATGCGCAGCCCGCTCGCCAGCGGGGCCAGGATGGTCCGGTAGGTCCGCGCGTTGAAGCCGTTGGCGTGGGAGAAGACCACATCCACGGGCCGGTCGGGCGGACCGAAGTCCAGCACCGCCATCGACCCGCCGCGCGTCGGCAGGGCCACGTCCCGCGCCCGGGGTTCCATCTCAGCCATCGCATTCATGCCCATTGTCCTAGCGCGCTCACGCCGGGAGAGGAAACCCGCGGCGGATGGCGTGCGGAGCAGCCGCGTGATACGGTGAGTTAACTGACCGGTACGTCGGAGTCTGCCATGTCCAAGGACGACATCTCCCCGCCGAAACCGCCGCGGGCCGCCGAGCGGATCCTCGCCACCGCCGCCGAGCTGTTCTACCGCCAGGGGTTCCGGGCCGTGGGGGTGGACGAGATCGTCACCCGCGCCGGGGCGACCAAGCCCACGCTGTACCGCGCCTTCCCGTCCAAGGATCACCTGATCGCCGCCTATCTCAAGGCCCAAAGCGACGCGTTCTGGAGCGCGGCGGATGCTGTGGCCGCCGCCCATCCGGACGATCCGCGGGCGCAGCTGCTGGCGCTGGTGGACTCGGTGGTCGAGACGCCGTCGCGCACAAGCGGCCGGGGATGCGCGCTGACCAACGCCACCGTCGAGTATCCCGCCGACGACCACTTGGGCCGCCAGGTCGCCGTCGCGCACAAGCAGCGCCTGCGCGAACGCCTGCGGGAGATAACCAAGGCGATGGACGCGCGACGGCCCAAGAAACTGGCCGACAGCCTGCTGCTGCTGATCGAGGGTGCGCAGATCACGCGCCAGATGTTCGGCAAGGACGGTCCGGCCGGCGCCGCGCGGGGGGCCGCCGAGGCGCTGATCGACGCCCACACCCGCGCCGAGCCCGAGGCGCCCGACTGAGAGCGCGCTAGCCTTCCCCGGCGTCCAGCGGCGATAATCGTCGAAACCAGGGAGGACGCCATGAACGCGCCGGCCACCATCGACATCACCACCACCGACTGGACCTGTTTCAACGTCACGATCCAGGACCACGTGGCCCATATCCAGCTGAAGCGCCCCGAGGCGATGAACAGCATGGTCCGCGAGTTCTGGAACGAGCTGCCGGCCATCGTCCGCGACATCGACGACAACGCCCGCGCGCGCTGCATCGTGATCTCGTCCACGGGCAAGCACTTCTGCGCCGGCATGGACCTGGCTGTGTTCCAGGGCGGCGGCTCGACGGCGGACCCCGCCTCGCAGGACCGGCACATCAACGCCGAGGCCATGCGCCATCACGTGAAGGGGCTGCAGGACGCCTTTTCCTGCCTGGATGAGGCGCGGATGCCGGTGATCGCCGCGATCCAGGGCGGCTGCGTCGGCGGGGCGGTGGACATGACCAGCGCCTGCGACATCCGCTACTGCACCGCGGACGCCTTCTTCGTGATCCAGGAGATCAACATTGGCATGACCGCTGACGTGGGCACCTTCCCGCGCCTGTGCAAGCTCATCCCCGAGGGCTGGGTGCGGGAGCTGGCCTATACCGGCCGGCGTCTGACCGCCCAGCGCGCCCGTGAGATCGGGCTGGTCAACGAGGTGTTCGACAGCCACGAGGCGGTGGTCGATCACGCCCTGGTCACGGCCCGCGAGATCGCCGGCAAGGCGCCGCTGGCGGTGACCGGCTCGAAGGTGATGATCAACTACGCCCGCGACCACACCATCAAGGACGGCCTGGACTATATCGCCGTGTGGCAGACCGCGATGTTCTCCGGCCCGCACATGGCCGAGGCGTTCCAGGCCAAGGCCCAGAAGCGCGACGCCGAGTTCCAGAACCTGGCCCCGCTGCGCAAGGGCATGTGACGCCGACGCGCCGTTCCTGTCGGCAGGGACGGCGCAGCGGCTGCTAGATTTCCATCTCCGCGCCGGTCAGGTCGCAGCCGACGATGCGGGCGCCTTCCATCTCGGCCTCGAGGAAGCGCGCACGCGGCGCGTGGGCGCCCCGCAGGTCGGCGCCGCGAAGGGACGCGCGACTGAAGTCGGTGCGCACGAAGCGATTGTCGCCGATCGCCAGCGGACCCATCTTGGCGCCGCGCAGGTCGCAGCGGGCGAGCTGGGCGTTGGTGAAGCGGGCGCCGCGCAGGTCCGCTTCCCGCAGATTGACGCCCCGGAAGTCGCAGCCGGACAGGTCCGCGCCCTGGAGCTGGCAGCCCTCGAGGTCCATGCCGAAGAAGATCGAGCGCGGGGCCGAGAGGCCCGATAGCCGCCGCTTCTTGAGGGTCTTCAGGGAACGGAAGTCGACCTCGGACATCTTCAGCACCTTGCCGCGGTGGCCGCCGCTGTCGCAGAACTGCTCGTGCTCGGCCATGACGTCGCTGAGCGACTTGTCGTCGATGTAGAAGATCGGGGGCGGCGCGCGCAGCACGTCGGAGAGGTCGGCGTCGTCCAGCCGGGCCTGGCTCAGATTCACGTTTGTCAGGACGGCCCGCTTCATCGAGGCGCCGGTCAGGTCGGCCCCGCCCAGGTCGGCGCCCGACAGGTCGGCCCCATCCAGCACGGCCCGCATCAGCTTGGCCCCGGTTAGGATGGCGCCGGACAGGTTGGCGTCGGTGAAGTCGCTGGTCATGGCGACCGCGCCGCTCATCTGCGCGCCGGCGAGGTTCGCGCCCGCCAGCACGGCGTAGTTCAGTTCGCCGGGCCGGTGCTCGTGGCGCAGGATGCGGAAGCCATCCAGCTTGTCCTGCAGGGCGATGCGGCCCTCCCGCAGGTCGCAGCCGGCCAGCTCGGCGCCGGCCAGGTTCGCGCCGCGCATGCAGGCGCCGCGGAGGTCGGCGCGCTTCAGGTTGATGTGCCGCATGTCGGCTTCGCGCAGGTCCGCGCCGAACAGCACCGCGCGCGACAGGTTGGCCCGGGCCAGGGTGGCCCCCGAGAGCTTGGCCCCCGTCAGATCCGCATCGCGCAGGTCGATGCCTTCCAGGCTGCAGTTGGCGAGATCGGCGTAGGTGAGGTTCAGCCGACGGCCGCCCGCACGGCCCGACAGATAGCGCTGGTGGGCGTCCAGCGCCTCACGAAGAGACTGGGCGTCGAGCGCCGTATGGTGCTGTTGCGGTAGACTGGACATGAGGCCTGTCCGTTCACCATGCCGCAAACGCGCTTAAGGATGGGTTGCCCGACACACTTAAACGACCTTCAGATTTCGGTTCTGTTGCAGTCCCTCAGAGCCACCCGCGCCGCTTGAACCAGAGAACCGGCAGGACCGCGGCAATCAGCATGGCGACCAGCGCCATGGGGTAGCCGGCGGCCCAGTGAAGCTCGGGCAGCACGTCGAAGTTCATCCCGTAGATCGAGGCGATCAGGGTGGGCGGCATGAAGACCACGGCCACCACCGAGAAGAACTTGATGATCCCGTTCTGCTCGATGTTGATCAGGCCCAGGGACGCATCCAGCAGGAAGGCCACGTGCGAGGACTGGTAGCCGGCGTGCTCGGTGAGCGACTGGCTGTCGCGCTGCAACGCCCGCAGGTGCGCGCGGCATTCCGCATCGGCGGCCAGCTCGGTCGCCAGGCTGGCGTAGCTCAAGGTCCGGGCCAGGCTGACCAGGCTGTTGCGGGTCAGCGACGTCACCGACTGGGCGTGGGCGAGCTCGGTCAGGAGCGGCCGGAAGTTGCCGGCCTTGGGCCGGTTGAAGATCGCGGTCGAGGCGTCCTTCACCTTGTCGCCCATATCGTCGAGGGTCCGCGCCAGCCGCTCGATGACGGCGTCCATCAGCCCCAGCAGGGCGGCGCTCCCACTGTCG
>JAIXTR010000528.1 GCA_027483845.1 Caulobacteraceae bacterium
GCTTCGGGGGACCTTATACGCTGAATATCTACATATAGTCCGCAGGAACGCTGGCGTCAGGGGCGGCGTTGCATACGCAAGGTCCCCATGATAGCCGCTCGGGCCCGAACAAGCGCGATCCTCGCGTTTCCGCCTACAGAGAATTCCGTCAAACCATGAGCGAAATCGACCTCGGCGCCGGCGCGCCCCAGGCCCAGGGCGGCGAGCCCGGCATCCGCATCCTGGCCCAGTTCATCCGCGACCTGTCGATGGAGAACCCCCGCGCCCCTGACGCCCTGCGTCCCAGCGCCGACCAGCCGCAGATCGACCTCAATGTCGAAATGAACGCCCGCGGCCGCGAGGACGGCCTGTTCGAGGTGGACCTGAAGCTCTCCGCCCGCGCCGCCCGCCCCGACGGCCCGCTGTTCCACGTCGAGCTGCTGTACGGCGGCGTCTTCCAGATCGGCGGCGTGCCGGCGGAAGAGATGGAGCCGGTCCTGCTGATCGAGTGCCCGCGCTACCTCTTCCCCTTTGCCCGGCGGATCATCGCCGAGGTCACCTCGGAAGGCGGCTTCCCCCCCTTCCTCCTCGACCCCATCGACTTCGCCGGCGTCTATGCCGCCCGCAAGGCGCAGGAAGAGCAAGTCGGGCACGCCTAAGTCTTTCTTTTCCCTCCCCTTCATGGGGAGGGACAGACGACATCGTCGTCAGGGTGGGGAACACCGGGCTCACGTCCGGTTCTGATCAAACAATCCCCACCCGTCTCGCTCCGCTCGCCACCCTCCCCATGAAGGGGAGGGAAAACTAAGGCTTGGGGGCGTTCAGCACCGTCTCGAGATACCGATCCCGCAGCGCCCGGTTCCGGGCCGTCAACGGCTGTTCGGCGCCGCGGATCATCACCATCCGCGCCACGCTCGTGGTCTCCAGCGGATCCCCGCTCCACAGCACCAGGTCGGCGTCCTTGCCCGGTTCGATCGTGCCGAAGCGGTCGTCGACGCCGAAGATCTTCGCCGGATTGACGGTGATCGCCGCCAGCGCCTGATGTGGCGTCAGGCCGAAGCGCGCCGTCCGCCCCGCCAGGAACCGCGGCGTGCGGATCAGGAACACGATCCGCGCCACGCTGGGCTTGAAGGCCACCAACACGCCCGCCGCCTGCAGGATCGCCGCGTTCTCGTAGGTGGCGTTCAGGTTTTCCCATTGGAACGCCTGGTTCTCCTCGGCGTCGATCACCACCGGAACCTTGGCCGCCGCGATCTCGCGGGCCACCATCCAAGCCTCGGACCCGCCCGACAGGATCACCCGCACGTTCTCCTCGCGCGCCAGGGCCAGGACGTTGCGGATGTCCGCCGCCCGGTTGACCTCGACCAGCAGCGGCTCCCGCCCCTGGACCACCGGGACCAGCGCCGCCAGGTCCGCCCGCGACAGCGACAGCTCCGTCAGCGGCTCCGGATCGACCGCCGCCGGATTGCGCCCATAGGCCCGCGCGTCGGCCAGCGCCTGCCGCAGCAGGGTCATCTGCGCCCCGCGCGATCCGCCCGCCGCCCCGGCGCCGCCCTCGCCCGCGTCCAGATAGAGCGCCGCCCGCCGCTTGACCGTGAGGTCGCCGCCGCCGGAGCCTAAGTCGCCCAGGTGGATCACCGCGGCCTGGCCGCCGAAGATCCGCGCCGGCGCCCCCGCCGCCCGGCTCTGCGGGTTGGGGGCCACCACGGCCCGCGTCACCCCCTCGATCCGCGCCTCGGGGATCTGCGGCGAGTTCGGATTGACGTCCTCGACCACGTCGAACCCGGCGCTCAGCAGCGGATTGGACGAGCCTCGACCGCCATAGCCGCTGCCGATGGTGTCGTTCAGCCCGAGCGGCGAGACGGTCGCCACCAGGCCCGGCGTCAGGATCTGGCCCCGCCCGTCGATCACCCGCGCCCCGACCGGGACCGCCACCTTGGCCCCCACGGCCACGATCGTCCCGTCACGCACCACCACTGTCCCGCTCGGCAGGTCGCCCGCCGCGCCCAGGGTCAGCACCCGCGCATTGACGATCGCCACCGTCTCGGCCGCCGCCGGCGTCGCGGCCAGCAGGGCCAGGGTCAGTCCAAGGGCGCGGATCATTGGCTCACCCCCAGGCCGCGCGGCGCGGGCCGGGCCGGCGACACCGGACGCTTCGTATTCCCCAGCTCGAAATCCGACTGCGGCTGGGTCGCCGGCCGCGCCCGATCGAAGGCCAGCACCCCGTCGATGAACACCAGGTCCGGCAGGCTGTAGACGCTCAACGGGTCCGTGCTCCACAGCACCACGTCGGCCGCCTTGCCCACCTCCAGCGATCCGGTGCGGTCGGCCACGCCGATCACCTTCGCCGGATTGATCGTCACCCAGGCGATGGCCTGCTCCGGCGTCGTGCCCAGCCCCGCCTCGCGCCCCGCCGTCATCGCCCGCGCCGCCTCCTGGTTCAGGTGCTGCATCAGCATGACATTGTCGGAGTGCATGGTGGCGATACCGCCCGCCTTCTCCACGAAGGCCGCGTTCTCCATGATCGAGTCGTAGGCTTCCATCTTGTAGCCCGACCAGTCGCCGGCCCAGGTCACCACCGCGATCTGCTCCCGCGCCAGCAGCGGCGCGATCTTGAAGGCCTCCAGCGCATGGTGGAAGGCGGCGATCTTGAACCCGAACTCGTGGCTCAGGTCGATCATCTGCACCATCTCGTCGGCGCGGTAGCAGTGGATGTGGACCTTGATGTCGCCGTTCAGCGCGCCGGCCACCGTCTCCAGCATCAGGTCCCGGCGTGGGGGATCTCCGGACCCCCGCTTGCGCCAGTCGGCCCAGCTCTGGGCGTAGGCC
>JAIXTR010000195.1 GCA_027483845.1 Caulobacteraceae bacterium
ATGGGGCATGGCCACGCTGGAGGAACTGACCGACCGGATCCGTCGCGCTGCGACGTCCGGCGACGGCTTGGGCCGTCCGGTCAAACTGGACCTGAAGGGCGAAGGCGTGATCCACGTCGACGGCGCCGTCGTGACCAATGACGACCTGCCGGCTGATCTCACGGTGTCCGTCAGCCGGACCGACCTTGTGAAGCTGGGCAAGGGCGAACTGGACCCCATGCGCGCGGTGATGACCGGACGGCTGAAGCTATCTGACATGACGCTGGCGATGCGGCTGATGCCGCAGGTGCGAGCGCTTTTCGAGCGAGCGGCCTGACCATGCTGGAGAGCGCGCCTCTCGTCGACGTGCCGGAAGACCCCGTTCCGGCGGGGGCGGAGGCCGACTGGTTCGTCGGCGCCGGCGGCCTGAAGCTGCGGGCGGCCCTGTTCACGCCGCCGGGACGTCCGCGCGGTTCGGTCGTGCTGTCCGGCGGGCGCACCGAGCCGATCGAGAAGTATTTCGAGACCATCCGCGACTTCCTGGACCGGGGCTTCGTCGTGCTGGCCCACGATTGGCGCGGCCAGGGGCTGTCGGCGCGCGAGCTGCCAGACCGGCTGAAGGGCCATGCGCGGGGGTATAAGGGGTTCCTGGACGATTTCCGCCGGCTGTTGAACGCCTATGAGGACCGGCTGCCCAAGCCATGGATCGCGGTGGGCCATTCGATGGGCGGGTGCCTCACGCTGCTGGCCATGGCCAACGGCGAGAAGCGGTTCGCGGGCGCGGTGCTGTCGGCGCCGATGCTGGGCATCCAGTTCGGCAAGGTGGCGCCGGTCGCCGCGAGGGCGCTGACTTGGCTTAACCTCACCCTGGGCCGTGCGAACCATTACACCCTGGGCCAGGCCGGCAAGCCGTTCGACGACGTCTTCGAAGGCAATGCGCTGACCCACGACGAACGACGCTTCGCCCGTCACCGGGCGCAGGTGCGGGCCAACCCGGACCTGGCGTTGGGCAGCCCGACCTATGGCTGGCTGGACTTCGCGCTGAAGGCGACGGCGTTCCTGGCCAACCCCGAACGCCTGCGCAGCGTGACCGTGCCCGTGGACATCGTCTCCGCGGGAGAGGACAAGCTCGTCGACAATGCTGCCCAGGCCGCCGCGGCCCGGAACCTGCCCCAGGGGCGCCTGATCACCGTGCCGGGCGCCTACCACGAAATCCTGATGGAGACGGACGACATGCGTAACATCTTCCTGCGGGTGTTCGACGCGCTGACCGGCAAGGCTGCGCCGAAGCCCGCCCAAGCGCCCAAGGCCGCCGCGGCTCCGGCTCCGGCCCCCGCTCCCGCGCCGGCCCCCGTCGCCCCGCCTGTCGCCGCCGCGCCGAAGCCTGAACCCGCGCCCGCGCCGACGCCCGCTCCGGCGCCGACCGCCGCCGCGCCGGCTAAGGCCCCGGAGGCCAAGCCCGCGCCCGCGAAGGCGAAGGCCGCCGCGCCCAAGCCGAAGGCCGCCCCCAAGCCGGCCGCGGCGAAGGCTGCGCCGAAGCCGGCTGCAAAACCGGCCGCCAAGGCCCCCGCGCCTGCGAAGGCCGCGCCGGCCAAGGCGGCGGCGAAGCCTGCTGCGGCCAAGCCAGCGCCCAAGGCCAAGGCCGCCACGCCAGCCCCGAAAACGGCGCCCAAGCCCGCTGCCCCCAAGCCGGCGGCTGCGAAACCGGCGCCCAAGGCCACGGCTCCGGTGAAAGCGGCAGCGCCGAAGGCGGCGGCGCCCAAGGCCGCCGCCAAGGCGACGGCGAAGCCGGCGGCTGCGAAGCCCGCGGCCAAGGCCCCCGCGAAGAAGGCCCCGACCAAGAAAGCCTAGCGGTCGGCTACTTGGCCGACCGCCGCAGGGCGACCAGCGCTTCCTCGAGGCAGGCGCGGTCGCCGGCGATGGCCACCTGACCGCCGTGCGCGCCGACCGGCGCACCGCGCCAGTCGGTGGTCAGTCCCCCGGCGCCGGCGATCACCGGGATCGCCGCGTCGATGTCCCAGCTCTTCAGCCCGGCCTCGATGACCATGTCCATCGTGCCCGCCGCGACCATGGCGTAGGCGTAGGCGTCGCAGCCCAGGCGGGCCAGTCGGGCGGCGGCGCGCACCTGGGTCCAGGCGCCCAGCTCGGCGCCGTTGAAGCAGGCTTCCGGATCCGTTGTGGCGATGATCGCGTCGGTCAATTTGGGACAGGGGCGGACCTGCAGCCGGCGCTCGCCCTCGGCCGTCACCAGGCGCGAGCCGCCGGCGTGGCCGATGTAGAGTTCGCCGAGATAGGATTGGCCGATCGAGCCCAGGACCGGCGCGCCTTCGAAGCGCAGGCCGATCAGGGTGGTCCAGAGCGGCAGGCCGGCGATGAAGGCGCGGGTGCCGTCCACGGGGTCCAGCACCCAGACGAACGGCGCGTCGGGGCGATCCTCGCCGTACTCCTCACCGATGACGCCGTGGTCGGGATAGCGCTCGGCGATCAGGGCGCGGATGGCCCGCTCGGCGCCCTTGTCGGCTTCCGTGACGGGGTCGAACCCCACGTCGAACTTGTTGGAAAGGCCGTGCTCGCCGCGGAAGAGGGGGAGGATGGCTCGGGCGGCGGCCCGGTTCAGCTCGATCAGAAACGCGTCGAGCTCTTGGAGGCGGGCGGGTTCGAGGGTCGTCATCCCCTCGGCTTACCCTGCCTTGGCGACGGGCTTAAGCCTCGATCTCGCCGTTCATCGCCTTGGCCAGGTCCAACAGGCGGCGACGGGGGCGTTCGCCGAGCTGGTAATAGGCGTGGATCAGATCCTGGGTTTCCTTGCTGGCCAGCGTTTCGGTCGAGGACGAACCGGTCTCACGCTCGAGGCTCTCGCGCTGATCGCGGGTCAGGCCCTCATAGAAATAGCTGACGGGCACTTCCAGCACCTCGGCCAGCTGCCACAGGCGGGCGGCCGACATGCGGTTGGCCGCGCATTCGTACTTCTGGATCTGCTGGAAACGAACGCCGCAGGCGTGGGCCAGCTCTTGCTGGGTCAGACCCAGAAGGCGGCGGCGACGGCGAAGGCGCCGGCCAAGATGGATATCGATCTCGTCCATGGAATCCCCGACCATGATTTCCCTTCGTCCCGGTTCGGGACTCCGTGGTTGAGACATCGCAATTCGCACGCCAGCCGCCTCCATTGCCCACCTTGTCGACCATGCCTAGGAAGAGTGGATGGCCGCACTTAACCATTCATACGTATCGAAATTGCTTTGGATGCTCGAAGCGGCGCTGTTTGACGCCATCTCGGGCCTTGCTCGCCTATTCCCGATTGATTCTGTTTCAAATTTTGGCGGATCGTTGTTCCGGCTCCTCGGCCCGCTGACCCGCGCGAATCGCGTGGCGGCCCGTAATCTCCGCATCGTCTTTCCACAGGCGGATGAGGCTGAAATCAACCGACTTCTCCGAGCCCAGTGGATCGAACTCGGTAGATCGCTAACTGAATTTCTGGTTCTCGACCGTGTTGTAGCCGACAGAGGTCGGCTCCAGGTCGAGGGCGCGGACCGGTTGGCCGCCATCGCCGCCGGGGCCGGGCCGGTGGTTTTCATCTCGGGACACTTCTCGTGCTTCGAGCTGATGCCCGCGGCGATCATCCAGGCCGGGATCCCCTGCCAGATCACGTACCGCGCCATGAACAATCCCTATGTGGACGCCAGCGTCCGGAAGAACCGCTTCCGCTACGGCGTGCGCCTGTTCGCGCCCAAGGGCCTGGAAGGCGCGCGCGAGTTGATGAGGGGCCTGCAGCGTGGCGAATCCGTGGCTCTGATGAACGATCAGAAGTTCAACGGCGGGGTCGCCGCGCCGCTTTTCGGCCACATGGCGCACACGGCGCCGGGGCCGGCCACCTTCGCCCTTCGCTTCGGGATTCCGATCCAGCCGATGAGCGTCCAGCGCACGGGGCCGGGCGCCCGGTTCAAGCTGACCGTTCACGACCAGATCCATTTGCAGGACACCGGCGACCGCGAGGCCGATATCGAGGCCGGGGTTCGCCAGATCAACGCCTTCATCGAGGATCGCGTGCGGGCGCGGCCGACCGAATGGTTCTGGGTCCACCGGCGCTGGCCGAACGAGGAATACCGGAAGGACTAGGCGCGGGTGTCCTGCCAGCGCTTCAGCGCCTCGGTCGGACCGGCATAGGCTTCCTGCAGCTCGGCGCTCCAGTAGCGCAGCAGCTCCAGCGGGATCTTCTGTCCCGTGACGGCGCAAAGCACGTAGCGGCCGGGGCGGAGGACGGCGTAGTCGCCATCGCCGTAGTGCAGCTTGGCCTGGTCGCTGGCGCCGAGGTCGCGGTCGTGGGCGTTCATGAAGGGCTATTTAGCGCTTTCGAGGCCGTCAGAACAGATCGCCCTGGGGCGGACCGTCGGGTTTCGGCTTCGGCCGCGCGGGTTTGGGCGGGCTCTGCGACGTTATCGGGCCCGCCGATGCGCCAGCGGGGCCGTCGATCACCGCCTGGCGGGTGACCTCGTCGCCGAATTTGATCGAGACGCCTTCGCCGGATGCGAGCGCCGCGCCGGCGCGGACAAGCGAGCCGTCGGCGCGCATGACCCGGGCGAACCCGCGCCGCAGAGGACCGTCCGGATCCAGTGAGCGGTGGACCTTGGCGGTGGCGTCAAGCCGGTCGGCCAAGCGGTCCAGCTTGCGCTCGACGGCGGGCGCCAGCCGTAGGGCGAGGGCCTGCAGGCGATCGGCCTGGGCGGTCAGCGGCCGTTGCAGCAGGACCGGCGACAGGCGCGGTCCGATCTGGGCCAGGTCCCGCTGGTGGGCGGCGACGTTGCGGCCCAACGCGGCCGCCAGCCGGGCCGAGACCCCCTCCAGCCGCTCCTTCTGCGCCGCCTGCGGGCGCTGCAACAGCAGCGGCGTAAGGCGCCCGGCGATGCGGGTCAGGTCGTGCTGATGGGCGGCCTGGTTGCGGGCGAGGCTGGCGCCGAGGCGCCCCGAGACGATGCCAAAGCGCTGGGTCGCCAGCTCCACCAGGTCCGGCACGCGTTTCAGCGCCCGGTCAGCGTGGGCGATCCGGGTCCGCCGTTCATCGACCACGCGGCCGCCACAGCGGTGCATGCGCGCGCCGAGGTCGGAGACCAGGGCCTTCAGCTCAGCCAGCACCGGCGTCGCCATCTCCGCGGCCGCCGTGGGGGTGGGCGCGCGGCGGTCGGACACGAAGTCGATCAGGGTGGTGTCGGTCTCGTGGCCCACAGCGCTGATCAGCGGGATCGTCCCCTCGGCCACCGTCCG
>JAIXTR010000194.1 GCA_027483845.1 Caulobacteraceae bacterium
ACCACCACGTGCTTGGCGCCGCGGCGCTTGCCTTCCTGCAGCACGTGGCCCGCGAGGCGCGCGCCGGTCATGCCGAAGGGGTGGCCGATGGCGATGGAGCCGCCGTTGACGTTGTACTTCTCGGGGTCGATGCCCAGCTTGTCGCGGCTGTAGAGGCACTGCGAGGCGAAGGCTTCGTTCAGTTCCCACAGGTCGATGTCGTCGACCTTCAGGCCGTGACGCTCGAGCAGGCGCGGGATCGCGAACACCGGGCCGATGCCCATTTCGTCGGGCTCGCAGCCGGCGACGGCCCAGCCCTTGAACACGCCCAGCGGCGACAGGCCGCGGCGGGCCGCTTCCTGGGCTTCCATCATCACCACGGCGGCGGCGCCGTCCGACAGCTGGCTGGCGTTGCCGGCGGTGATGAACTTGCCTTCGCCCATGACGGGGGCCAGCTTCTGCAGGCCTTCCAGCGTGGTGTCGGGACGGTTGCACTCGTCCTTGTCGACCACGTAGTCGACGATGGACTCTTCCTTCGTCGCCTTGTCGACCACCTTCATCTTGGTCTTCATCGGGACGATTTCGTCGGCGAACTTGTTGGCCTGCTGGGCGGCGGCCATGCGGCGCTGGCTTTCCAGCGAGTACTCGTCCTGGGACTCGCGGCTGACGTTGTAGCGGGCGGCCACGATGTCGGCGGTCTCGATCATCGGCATGTAGATGGCCGGATACTTGGCGACCAGCTCAGGATCGAAGTTCTCCTTGCTGCCCATGCCCGGGTTCGGCATCGAGATCGACTCAACGCCGCCGGCGACCACGACCGGCGCGCCGTCGTTGCGGATGTGGTTGGCGGCCATGGCGATGGTCTGCAGGCCCGACGAGCAGAAGCGGTTCACGGTCACGCCCGAGGCGCTGACCGGCAGGCCGCCCAGGAGGCCCGCCTGACGGGCGAGGTTGCCGCCGCCGTGGGCGACGTTGCCCATGAAGACGTCCTCGACGTCGGCGCCGTCGATGCCGGCCTTGGCCACCGCGTGCTTCACGGCGTGGGCGCCAATGGTGACGGTCGGGGTCATGTTGAAACCGCCGCGGCCGGACTTAGCCAGGCCGGTACGGGCGTAGGAAACGATTACGGCTTCGCGCATCTGGATAATGATCCTCCCAACGAATGGATTTTGAGCCCTCGGTCGGGACTCCGCGTCAATCGGCGGGGACCTTTACACCGCCTCGGCGAAATGGCTAGCCGGCAGAGCCTGGCGGTTTTGGTTACAGGTGAAAGGGCTTCCCCTTTTCCGGCCTCCGCTCTAGGGGACGGCGGGCGCGCCCTCGGGCGCCGTTCCCCGACGTGCAAGGGATGACCGCATGGCCGCGAGCCGTTTCCGTATCGCTGGTGTCGTCGTCGCGCTCGCTTTGAGCGTCGGCGCCTGCGATCGCGGCGGTGACAGCGCCAATCCACCCGAGCGGGGCGACAAGGCCGTGGCGCGGGTGAACGGCAAGACGGTCTGGGCGTCGGACGTGAAGCGCGAGGCCATCGCCCAGGGGCTGATCGGCGAGGGCGAGCCCCTGGACACCTCGTCCGAGATGTTCCGCCAGATGATGGACCAGGTGGTCGACCAGAAGCTGCTCGCGGCCGAGGCCCAGCGCCGGAAGCTGGACAAGGATCCCCTGGCGCAACGCCGGCTGATCGCCGCCCAGGATCGGGTGATGGGCGACATGCTGATCGAGACCACGGTCGCCGACGCCGTCACCGAGGACAACATCCGCGGCCTCTACGAGGAGCAGCAGAAGCTGGCCCGCCGCTCAGAGGAGATCCGAGCGCGCCAGATCGTGCTCGCCACCGCCGCCGAGGTGGAACAGGTCCGCAAGCTGATCGCCGCCGGGGCCAACTTCGAGGCCCTGGCGATGGAGCGGTCGCGCGACGCAGGCACGCGCTTCAACGGCGGCGACCTGGGGTACTTCACCACCGACGTCATGCCCGAGGCGTACGAGGCGGCGCTGAAGGGGGCGAAGGCGGGCCAGCTGATCGGCCCCGTACCGGCGCAAGGCGGTTTCGCGCTGCTGAAGATCGAGGACGTGCGCCAGGAGCAGCCGATCGCGCTGGACGCCGCGCGGCCTCAGATCGTTCGCTTCCTGACGTACGACCGTATCCGCGACCTGCTGGAGAAGCTGCGCGCCAAGGCCAAGGTCGAGACCCTGATCAAGCCCGAGGCGGGCGCGCCGAAGCCGGTTCCGCCCGCCGACGCCCCGAAGACCGCCCCCGCGCCCGTCGCCCCAGCCCAGAAGGCGCCTGCCAAATGAGCCGCAAGCCCAAGACCGACGCCCCGAAGACGACCCCGGCCAAGGCCGCGTCCAAACCCGTGGAAGTGGTGGGACACGCCGTGGAGCGGGCGCTGGACCCGCTGACCAGTGCGCTGAAGCGTGCGGGGCTGAAGCGCGCCGACAAGGCGGCCAGCGCCTTCGACGACCGGACCGCCACGTCCGCCCCGCCGCCGACCGGCAAGGTGGACAAGACGGCCATGCCGGTCTCGCCGCTGGCCGTGCCGTTCCCGAGGATGGAGCCGATCCGGGGCCTGACCATGGCGACGGGCCGGGCCGGCTTCTACAAGCACGAGCGCGACGACCTGCTGGTGTTCAGCTTCCCGGACGGCGCCAGCTGCGCCGGCGTCTTCACCCGCCACGGCGTGGGCTCGGCGCCCGTCGATTGGTGCAAGCGCCACCTGGAGGCCACCAAGGGCGAGGGCGTCCGCGCGCTGGTGGTCAACGCCGGCTGCGCCAACTCCTTTACTGGCCGTCCCGGCGCGGACGCCGTGCGGCGGGTCGCGGCCACGGTCGGAAAGCGCTTCGACTGTCGCCAGCGCGACGTAATGGTGGCCTCCACGGGCGTCATCGGCGTCCTGCTGGATGACGCCAAGATCACCGCCCGCCTGCCGGACCTGGAGCACAAGCTGGAGGCCGATGGCTGGGGCGGGGCCGCCCGGGCCATCATGACCACGGACACCTTCCCGAAGGGGGCTTATGCCGAGGCCGAGATCGATGGCGTGACCGTGCGGATCGGCGGCATCTGCAAGGGTTCGGGCATGATCGCCCCGGACATGGCGACCATGCTGGCCTTCGTCGTCACCGACGCGGACATCGCGCCGGGCGCATTGCAGAACCTCTGCAATCTCTACACCCGCAACACCTTCAATGCGGTGACGGTGGACGGCGACCGCTCGACCAACGACACCCTGCTGCTGTTCGCCACAGGTCAGTCCGGCGCGCCGAAGATCAGCCGGGCGGGCGACCGGCGGCTGGCCGACTTCCGCGACAAGCTGGAGGGTGTGCTGCTGGACCTGGCGCACCAGCTGGTCCGCGACGGCGAGGGCGCGACCAAGTTCATCAAGATCACGGTGACAGGCGCGGAGAGCGCCGCGTCCGCGCGCAAGATCGCCAAGTCGATCGCCGACAGCCCGCTGGTGAAGACCGCCTTCGCTGGCGAAGACGCCAACTGGGGCCGCATCGTCATGGCCGTGGGCAAGGCGGACGAGCCGGTGGACCGCGACAGCATGAGCGTGAAGTTCGGCCCCTACTGGGCCGCGCAGGACGGGCTGATCGCCGGCAGCTACGATGAGGCCAAGATGAGCGCCTACATGAAGAAGCCGGAGCTCGAGGTGAGCGTCGATGTCGGGGTGGGCCGCGCCAGTTCCACCGTCTGGACGTGCGATCTCACCAAGCGGTACGTTGAAATCAACGGCGACTACCGGAGCTAGTCAGGCTTTCGGTCGCGCCCAGGGCGGCGGCCGCCGGGGCGGGCTGGCCAGCTGGTAGTCGGGGTGGTCCAGGCTGAAGAGCGGGCTGAAGTAGGGGTCGCGCTTGAGGGTGTCGCCCCAGCGGCGGCGCATGTGCAGCACCTCGTTGCGGAACCGGACCTGCGCCTCGCCGGCC
>JAIXTR010000636.1 GCA_027483845.1 Caulobacteraceae bacterium
GAGGACGACCAGCGCCAGCAGCTGATGTCCGAGCTGGATCACCGGGTGAAGAACGTGCTGGCCGCGGTCCAGGCCCTGGCCCAGCAGACCGCCAAGCGCACCACCTCCCTGCCCGCCTTCCTGCAGACCTTCGGCGGGCGGCTGAAGGCGATGGCCAGCGCGAACGAGCTGCTGACCGCCGCCCGCTGGCGGGGCGCGGCGATCGATCACCTGGCCGCCGCCGAGCTGGGCGCCATCGCGCCGGGCCAGACCAGTTGGGCGGGGCCGGAGCTGTTCCTGACCCCCCGCGCGGCCAACGCCCTGTCGCTGGCGCTGCACGAGTTGGCGACCAACGCTGTGAAGTTCGGAGCCCTGTCGGTGGACGCCGGGCACGTGGCGCTGACCTGGCAGCTCCGGGCCGGGGGCGGCTTCGAGCTGACCTGGACCGAGAGCGGCGGGCCCAGCGTCAGCCCACCCGCCCGGCGCGGCTTCGGCTCGACCCTGCTGGAGCAGGTGACCGGCCGCGAGCTGAACGGCGACACCCAGGTCGACTACCGCTCGGGCGGGGTGACGGTCCGGCTGCGGGCGGGGCCCCAGGCCATGGCCGACCGGCCCGACGTGGTGCCCGAGGCGCCGGTGGCGCGGGTGACCGAGACGGTGCCCACCTCCCGCGGCCCCGCCAGCCTGAAGGGCGCCCGGGTGCTGATCGTCGAGGACGCGGTGCTGCTGGCCCTGGAGCTGGACACCGGCCTCTCGGAGGCCGGGGCCACGGTGATCGGGCCGGCCTACGAGCTGGAGGAGGCCATGGCGCTGCTGGACCAGCCGATCGACGCGGCGGTGCTGGACGCCAACCTCAACGGCCGGTCGGTGACCCCGGTGGCCGAGGCGCTGCACGCCCGGGGGATCCCCTTCGTCTTCGCCACCGGCTACGGCGAGACCGGCGGGGCGCCCGGCGGGTTCGACATGGCGCCGATCATCCGCAAGCCCTACGACGTCACCCAGGTGTCCGCCGCGGTGGCCGAGCTGCTGGCCGCCCGTTAGCCATACGACGCGACGCGACGCCGCGCGGCGAGACCCCGCTGGGACAAGTCGCCATCTGCCAGGCCGCCCCCGCCCCGGCTAATCCCCCGCCTCGAGAGCTCGCGGCCCCGCCGCGAGGGCCGGACCGGCAGGCCAAGGGAGTTCGCCCGGAACCAGGCGACCCGGATCTCGACGCTCGGTCCGCGGCAGAGGTCGCGGGCCGGCGGACCCTGGCTAGACTACACCCGCCGCCTTCAACTCGCGAAGTTTGTTCGCATCCACCCCGGCCAGGGCCCCCAGCACCTCGGCGGTGTGCTGCCCCAGCTCCGGCCCCGGCCAGCGCACCCGGCCCGGCGTCGCCGACAGCTTGGGGAAGGCGTTCTGCATCTTCACCGCCCCGAACACCGGATGCGGCACCGAGACGATCGCCTCGCGCGCGGCGAACTGCGGGTCCTCCAGCATGTCCGGCGCCCTAAACACCCGGCTGGCCGGGATCCCCTTCCCCTCCAGCAGCGCCAGTAGGTCGGCCAGCACAAACCCCGACGTCCACTCGGCCACGATCTCGTCCAGCTCGGCCTGGTTCGTCCCCCGGCTGGCGTGGTCCACGAACCGCGGATCGTCCTTCAGGTCCGGCCGCCCCATGGCCTCGGTCAGCCGCGCATAGACGTTGTCGCCATTGCCGCCGATCAGGATCAGCTCGCCCGACTTGCACGGGTACGCATTGGACGGCGCGATCCCCGGCAGCACCGACCCCGACCGCTCGCGCACATAGCCGGTCAGGTCGTACTCGGTGATCAGGTTCTCCATCACCGCCAGCACGCTCTCGTACAGCGCCGCGTCGATCACCTGGCCCTGGCCGGTCTTGGCCCGGTGGTGCAGCGCCATGGTGATGCCCATCACCGAGTGCATGGCCGCCAGGCTGTCGCCGATGGAGATGCCCGCCCGCGCCGGCGCCCGGTCCGGCTCGCCCGTCACATAGCGCAGGCCCCCCATGGCCTCGCCGATCAGGCCATACCCCGCCCGCTGGGAATAGGGGCCGGTCTGGCCGAAGCCCGACACCCGGGCCATGATCAGCCCCGGGTTGCCCTCCGACAGCGCCTCGTAGGACATGCCCCACTTTTCCATGGCGCCCGGCCGGAAGTTCTCGATCACCACGTCGGCCTTGCCGATCAGGGTCTTGGCCAGCGCCTGCCCCTCCGGGGTCCTGAGGTTCAGGCCCACCGACTTCTTGTTGCGCCCGATCACCGGCCACCAGGGCGACAGCCCCTCGGGCAGGCTCCGCCCCCACTGCCGCATCGGATCCCCCACCTTCGGGTCCTCGATCTTGATGACCTCGGCCCCGAAGTCCCCCAGGATCTGCCCGCAGAACGGCCCCGCAATCAGCGTCCCCATCTCGATGACGACCAGCCCGGCCAGCGGACCGGTGGCGGCGGGGGGCGGGGTGGGGGCGGCAGTCTCGGACATCGCAGGCTCCGGCAGAACGGGGGCCGGAGCTTAGCCGAGATGACGCTGCGTGAGAGCGTCAATTTTGTTGATGGAATCGACTACCTTCGGTCGGCTGCTTCACTCACGCGAGATAGCTTGAGAGGCAGCTGTTAACGACTGTTTCACTTAAGCTGTCAGTTTCGACAGGGGCATAGCGGTCACAAGTTTAGGCGGCTTCCCGTCGAGATGGTCGTTCCACACCGCTCGGATGCAGTAGGCCTTCCCCGCCGGCGTCTCCATGAAGCACTCGACCACGGTCTTCACACCGTATGAGTGTTCCACGACTTGAGCGATCTTGTTGGTCTCCGCGTGGCGGCGAAAAGCGTCCACCATCTCATCGGTTGCTTCCTCGGAAAAGCCCACCGCCCTGAAGAACTTGGCCTTCCCGCGGCCCTCAGCATGCTCAAGGTTTAGAAGGTAATCTTTGATCTTGCTTGCCTCGACTCGGAGCAACTGCGGATCAGGCATCCCAGCCTCTTCTTGCGCCAGTTCAACGCCGCTCATTTGCAGGCTCCAGAGCGTCTCGTTCCGCTGTGATGACGAGGCCAGGCTCCACCGCGAACTCGATCTCGTAGGCCCGGCCATCGTGATAGACATCAACGACCGTTCCGATCGTCCCGGCGGGAACTACCGCGCTACCTTGGCGAAGCGGCTGGCGCGCCCTCACCAGTTGGTGCTCCGTGAACGCACGATCGGCTGCTCCTTCGATAGCCACCACCGTGTCATAGCCACCGACCCGACTGAGGTCTGGATGGCTGTCGATGCCGGTGTAGCTGAGGGAGGCGTTCTCGTAGCGGCGGAAGGCGAATACTGCTTCGTTCATCCGCTCGGTGTTGAAGACCCGCAGGTCTACCAGCAATTGGAAGTCGGAGACCGTAAGACCTGTAACGGTCTGGAAAAGTTCCGGCTCAATCCGCGTGATCACGTCCTTCAACGTATTCTCGCGGAAGTCAGTAAGATACATAAAGGCGGGAATACGCGTGGCGAATTTTATCAATTTCTCTTGAACTAGCTTGCGCTTAGATTTGTATTCCTTTTCCTCTGCTGTCAGTTCGAGCTTTTCCTTTTTGGAAAGTTCGCGATCGCGTGCCTTCTTTTTGAGATCCTTCACCCCCTCGCTCCTGGCGATGATTGTCTCAATGATGCCGTCGCCTAGGTTCCGCCAACCTTCGATGCGCTCAACGGCCGCCATGGCCTCGCTACTCGCGAGAACCCTACGCAAGGTGTCGTTGTCGACATTGACCAGCAGGGTGGATTCCCACTTCTTGGCCAGCAGGGTGCCGGATGTGCCTGCCATGGCGATGTCCAGTATCTGACCGGCATCGATGGGCGTCATTTGCGCCCCGTCGTAGGCCAGAACCGGCAGGAACGAGACGAGGTCGGCCACCGCCTTCTCAGGGTTCGATTCGCCGGGCGAGAGTCCAATGCCATACTCGGACACTTGGCGGAGCGCCCGGGTGGGGGCGAAGTCGAAGACGAAGCAGACCGGCTTGACGACCTGCTCGCGGTTGGGGTCATCCCCGTCCGGATTGCGGATCGACCACGGCGACTGCACCCGGAAAGCGGCCTGAAAATAGGTTTCAGGCGATTTCAGGTTCCGGAGCATCAGGATCGACGACCACTGCGGGATCGTCACTCCAGTCGTCAGCTTGCCGCACGAGAGGGTGATGGTCTTGCTTGTGAAACCTTCGCCGATAGCCGCGCGGACCGGAGGGACAGCATCCAGGCCAATCCCCGCGGTCGGCCCCGCCGCCATTACAATCCTATATTCATGCCAGAACTGGTTCTGCGGCTCCGCCAGTAAGTTCTGCATTGCTTCGCAGGCGGCTACATTGGGCAGGAACCAGAAGGCATGGTTCAGCCAAGGCAAGAGCCGCGTGTCGGCATAAGGCCACGGCGGACGTGATCCCGCCTTCAGCGCATCGCCAGGCGCGTGCTCACCACGAATGACTTGGAGCCATTTTTGCACATCGTCTTTGTGCGTGAAGGTCGCTGCGCCCCCCGTCCCTGTCGCAGCAAAGAAGGCGTTCAAGTCGAACTCGTCGAACTCACCCCCACTGGCGATCGCAAGAATCTCCGGCGGCATCTGATAGGTGAGCAAACGCATTTCCGGCAAGGCGGCATAAGGGTTTCGCTCACCGGGATGAAGCCGGCTGAACACTGCCTTTGCGCGTTGCTCATCCGTATAGGTCCAGTTGAAGATCTGCTCTTCGATGAACTCGCCGGTTGCCAGGGCCTTGAATGGGGTTCCCGATAGATAGAGATAGGCGCGGGTGGTGATCGGTAGGAACTCGGCCTCCTCCTCCGACAGGACCCCAAGGTCCTCATTCACCTGTTCGAGATCGGCATTGTATTCGACGCGCACTGCGCGTTCGTCTGTCTCGCCCTCGAACAACTCTTTGGCCGTGTCTCGCCAAGCCCCGAAGTGATACTCGTCCAAGACCACCAAGTCCCAATTGACCGCGTGCAACCAAGCGTTTTTGGGCTTGATCGCGCCCGTGCCGGCCTCTTTGCCCAACAGGTCCTGGAAGCTACCGAAGTAGACTAAGGGCTTATCGTCTTCGATCTCTCGCGGGTCACGACCGGAGACGTACTGCCACCCTTCGAAATCCACATGACTTTCCAGATCGGCCTTCCAGGCGTCCTCGACCGCAGGCTTGAAGGTGACGACCAGCACCCGACGGGCGCCCATTCGCCGGGCGAGCTGGTAGGCGGTGAATGTCTTTCCGAAGCGCATCTTGGCGTTCCAGAGGAAACGAGGAACCGCATGTGCATACTCAGCCCAGCGCGACTGGAAATAGGCATTCGTGGCTTCTACGGCGGACTGCTGTTCCGCGCGGAGCGCGAAGTTCTGGTCGCGCGCGCCGGTGACAAGCCGTCTCGTTCGCAGTTCATGTAGGGCCGCGCGTACATCGGCGACCGTGCAGCGCATCCATTCCAATTGGACCCGTTCGTGACCCTTTGCCGCCAGCGTAGCGCGCAGCGCATGATCGGAGATGATCGAGCCATCGTCGCGCGTCGCGGGCTCGTCCATTTCGATGCGGGGCGTAATGCCGGCAGTCTTGGTCTGTTCGGCGATCCGCTGACGCACGTTTCGCGTCGTCTGGCCAATTTTCAGGAGGCCTTTGTGCGATGGCGCATCGATCGCGTAAGCGTAAAGGCGCGGGCTGACGTCCGGTTTTGACGGCAGTATGTCCTCTATGGGACGGTTCAATCGGCCATCCCCATTGGGCGGATCATGGACTCTATAAAGGCCTTCTCTTCGTCGGAAATATTGTACTGCTTGTAGAGTTCAGCGTCCGTCCACTCACGGTCCCATGACTGTTGAGGCACCCAACGGTACATACCGCGAAACACGTGCTGTGCAGGCTTCCGAAGGGAAACAAGGAAACGAGCAAACCGCGTTCGCAAGTAGGACTCGATACTGCGAGCCTCGACCTCGGAAGCCAACGGACCTGCAACGAGGTACGTCTGCGTGCACACTGATCCGGGCCCGGCAATGATCGGCGGACCAAGTACAAGGTCAACGCCACTCCGCTCCCGCTCTCGACCTGACCCTGCCACAGGCAGAAAGAGCTTCCACACATCGATCAGATGGGAATTCTTGGTGATTGAGCGGCGGGGCATAGCCCCCTGCACCCTCTTCGTGGCAGCATTGGCGTAGAGGCGGACCTGAGATCCATTCGGTGACTTGTCGCGAGCGTAATCTGTGAAGTTTGTCGCCAAACCAAACGGCGTGTCTCCGCTTACCAATTCTTCGAATGACGCCTTAGTGGCGCTCACGACCTTTCTGAGGACGCCAAGAGCCCGCGCGTCTCGAACGAATACGTCGAACTCGTCGAGCGCTCGCAAGTGCGGGCCAATTACTTGGCCATTGCGGCTGAATGAACATTCACAAGGGGCGTCGTGCTCGCGGTCCCACAAAAAGTAGCAGATGCCCCCGCCAATACCGACTGAGGGAAACACGTCTTTCGCGTTCTCATGGTCGACCATGGCGCGAAGCCGGCGATCGCGGAGGAACCTGGTTCGGAAATCGCCAAGGCCCCTCCCGCCTGCCATCCAACGCGACGGGATAACCATGCATAGAAATTTCGGGTCTAGCTGCATCGCCTGCTCGACGAAGTGGTGATAGATCGGCGCGTCGTTCGTACCTCCGCCAGCTCCTGTCATTTGATAGGGCGGATTGCCGATTATCACGTCGAACTGCATGTTTTCCCCGAAACACTCGGCGATCCGAGCCCTGATATCGTCGGTATGGATGAAGGCGTAGGCGTGGGTTTCCAAACCCTCGTCACGCTTCATGATCTCCGTTGTCGCAGCGCAATATCGGCACCGGCCATCTATCCATGCGTGCTCAGTTCGTTCGAACCAGATGTTTCCGTCCGCGTGGGCAAAGCTGGTAGCCACGGAATGTTCGCCGTCCGCCCATTTGGAGCAGTAGACGCTTCGGCGCGCCAAGAGCGCAGTCAACTGGGTGATCCCGATGCCGAAGAGTTGCTTTGTCAGGATGTGGTCGGTGCGCGCTTTTAGGTCTGGAATTTCCTCAGCGAGCCCCTCGATAAGGCGCGCAGCAATTTCTCGCAGGAAGACGCCTGACTTCGTGCAGGGGTCCAGAAAGGTGACGGTGCTGTCAGCCCATAGGCTCGCGCCGCCGTTGGCCGCCGCCCAGCCCTCAGCCAGGGTGTCCAACATCCGCCCAGCGAAATCAGGCGGCGTGAAGACCTCATCGTTCGATAGGTTGGCGATACAGGTGAGGACGTCGGGGTTGCGTCTCAGTAGTACGAAGGGTGCAACCTCTGTCATGCGGCGGCCCCCTTGGGCTCTTCGCCGTGCGCGGCCAGTTCGCGCACCGTCATCGGCGGCCAAGACCGGACAGGCTGAAACACTTCATGCTTGCCGAGGTGCTGGAAAAGCATTCCATCTTCCCGAAGCCCTGCGGCCTGCGTCAGACGGTCAAGGCGGAAGTCCCGGCGCTGGAACTTCCCGTTCCCGATATAGCCCCATTCGACGAAGGTGATCGGCCCACCGTCGGCCGCGAGCATCGACAGTGCGTCCCCGTGTATCAGGTTCAATGACAACATGTGCAATGCGGCATGCCAGGCATCGTCATCGGGCGTGACCGACATGTACTCGCCGAACAAGGCCAGCATGGTTGCGCGGCACTCGGCGATGTTATCGGCTAGGAGTTCGATCCCATAGCACGACGCCAGCGCCACCAGTCCATAGATGTGCTTATCGAACTTAAACCGGCCGTACTTCACTTCGACGGTGTCCAGTTTTCGCTGCAGGATCCGGACCAGGAAGTTACCGCTGCCGCACGCCGGTTCAAGGAAACGCGAGTCTATTCGGTCGCTCTCGCCCTTCACCATGTCAAGCATGCGGTCGACGAGCCACGGCGGGGTGAAGACCTCTCCATGGTCGGCGACGCGCTTTTTGGACTTGATCAGACTCATTGTGGTGCCAATCGACAAACTGGAATGCAGATCCGAGCCCAACGCTCTCCGACAACATCTAGGTCAACGGGGGGATAGCGGGAAGGGTGAGGCGCGATCAGGGGAGTGTCCTGAGCTCCGCCCCCGCGACTATGTGGAAACCTGCTGTCACCGCAGGCGGCTTCATTGTGCGTCAGAATGATGGATCGTCCGCTGTCCGC
>JAIXTR010000472.1 GCA_027483845.1 Caulobacteraceae bacterium
CTGCCCGGCGCCCCGCCGCCGAAGTTGCGGTCCCGACGGGCGAGCGGGGGTGTCTAGGCCATTGGCCTAAGGCGCCTTGGCGACGCCTTCGCGCCGCAGATCCGCGCCGCCCCGCAGGCCCTTCGGCGTGACCTCAACCCCATGCAGGCCGGACCCCTCTGCGCCGAAGCCAGAGGTCAGCTTGATGCCCTTGGCCTCCAGCCCCGCCGTGACCTCCGGCGAGAACTTGTCCGCCTCGGCTGCGTAGAAGCTGCCGCCCGCGATCAGGTTGGGCAGGTTGATGGCGTCCTGCACCGGCAACTTCCAGTCCAGCATGCCCACGAGGGCCTTCAGATTGTAGGCCAGGATCGAGGGGCCACCGGGTGAACCCACCGCCGCGACGAACTGACCCTTCCGATCCAGCACGATCGCCGGCGCCATGGACGAGCGCGGGCGCTTGCCGCCCGCCACCGCATTGGCGGCTGGGGCGCCGTCGCGGTCCTGCGGATTGAACGAGAAGTCGGTGAGCTGGTTGTTGAGGAAGAAGCCGTGAACCATCCGGCCTGAGCCGAAGGTGCTCTCCACCGTCGTGGTCATCGAGACCACATTGCCCCATTGATCGACGACCACGAGATGGGTGGTGCCGGAGACCTCCTTGGTCGCGTCGGGCGCCCGGACGCCGGCGCCCTTGGGCTTGCCCGGGGAGACCGCCGAAGCTGCGACCGGACCGATCAGCTTTGCGCGATCGGCCAGGTAGCTGGCGTCCAGCAGGCCTTCGACCGGCACGTCCACGAAATCCGGGTCGCCGATGTAGCGGTCGCGGTCGGCGTACATCAGCCGGCTGGCCTGGCTGAACAGGTACCAGCCCTCCGCGTCGTTGCGATGCTGGCCAATCGCGGTGTGCTCCAGCAGCCCCAGACCTTCCAGCACCGCCGGCCCGCCCGAGGGGGCGCCGGGCGCGCAGACCACATAGGCGCGATACGGCCGGCAGAGGGCCGGGCCGGCCTTGGGCGTATAGGCCTTCAGGTCGGCCAGGGTGAGCTGCCCGGGAACCGGACCTTCCTGCACCTTTGCGACGATGGCCTCGGCGATCGGCCCTTCCAGCAGCGCCTTTGGGCCCTCGGCGGCGATCTTGCGCACCGTGGCGGCGTATGCCGGGTTTCGGAACAGGTCGCCGGCGCGCACCTTGGTTCCGTCGGGCTTGGTGAAGTAGGCGACGGCGTCCGGGGTCGCCGCCTGGCCGCCCTTTCCGTTCGCTGCGTTGGCCATGCGGACGGGAACCGGGAAGCCGCCGTCGGCCAGCCGTTCAGCCTCGCCGAACAGGTCCTTCCAGGCCAGCTTGCCGTGCTGGGACTGGGCCAGCGAAAGCATGGCGATGGCGCCGGGCGCGCCGGTCGAACGTCCGGAGAGGATCGCCGCCGAACGGCCCAGGGGCTTCCCATCGTCGCCGTAGAACAGCTTGGGCGTCGCCGCCATCGGCGCGGTCTCGCGGCCATTGTAGGCCGTCACCTGCTTCGTCCGGGCGTCGTAGTAGGTCATGAACGCCCCGCCGCCGAGGCCCGAGCTCTGCGGCTCGACCAGTCCCAGCGTCGCCTGAACGGCGACAGCTGCGTCGACCGCCGTACCGCCGGCACGTAGGACTTTCAGGCCCGCCTCCACGGCCATCGGATTGGCGGCCGCCACCATCGCCTTCGCGCGCGGCGCGGGCTGTGACTGCGCGGGCTGGGCCAGGAGAGCGGCCGCGAGGGCCAGCGGCAGAAACGGGAACTTGAACGACACGGGCCGGAGGCCTCCTGAGCAGGGTGACGCGACCATAGCGGCGCAGCCGCGTGGACAACAATCGCCGCGTCGTGCGAGGTCGTCCTATGGACGCAATTCGGTCGGGTCCAGGCCCGCGCAACCTCATCACAGACGTCCCCGGCCTAAAGGTCGGGCAGGCGCACGACGCATCTGTGCGCACCGGGGTCACTGTGATTCTGCCCGACGCGCGCGCCGTCTGCGCCGCCGATGTGCGCGGCGGGGCTCCCGGCACGCGCGAGACCGACGCCCTCGCGCCGGAGAACCTGGTGGATGCGGTCGACGCCATCGTCCTGTCCGGTGGGTCGGTGTACGGCCTCGGCGCGGCGGATGGCGTGGTCGCCTGGCTGGGCGCCCGGGGGCGGGGCTACGGCCTGGTGGATGGAATCCCCAAGTCGCCGGTCGTGCCGGGGGCCATCCTGTTCGACATGGCGAACGGGGGTGACAAGGCGTGGGCCGAGGATCCGCCTTACCGAAACCTGGGCAAGGCGGCGGTCGCCGCAGCGGGTCTGGAATTCGACCTCGGAACGGCCGGGTGCGGCTACGGCGCCATGGCCGGAAGCCTGAAGGGCGGAACCGGCTCGGCCTCTGTCGTCACAGCGGACGGCTACACCGTCGGCGCCGTTGTCGGCGTGAACAGCTGGGGTTCTGTTGTGGCGCCGGGTGGCCGGACGTTCTGGGCTGCGCCCTTTGAACTGGACGGCGAATTCGGCGGCCTGGGAAGCGAGGGCCTGCGCGCGGGCCCTGACGAATGGGGCTTGGCCAAGCGGGCCGCAGACACCCGCAACACGACGATCGCCTGCGTCGCCACCGATGCGATCCTCACCCCGGCCCAGGCGCGGCGGCTGGCGGTGATGGCGCAGGATGGCTTCGCCCGCGCCATTCGACCGGTCCACGCGCCGTTCGATGGCGATGTGGTTTTCGCCATCTCCACCGGCCTGATCCCCCTGGCCGATCCCGCGCCCTTCACCCTGGCCCGCCTCGGCGCGCTGGCCGCTGACGCCTTGGCCCGGGCGGTCGCTCGCGGTGTGTTTGAAGCTAAGCCGTGGGCCGACGCGTATGTCCCCTGCTGGCGCGATCTGTCGCGCTAGATCGCCGTCGGTCGCAAATCTGCAGCGCCCCTCGGCGCAAAAGCAGATTTAACTTTCGGCGTTCGCACACTAGCGTTCGCCCGGCTCGTTTCAGGGGAGACTTCAGATGGGTTTCGGACGCAAGTTGGCGCTGGTCGCCGGCGCCGCCGCGATCGCCACCACCGCCATGGCGCAACAGAAGGTCACGGGACCCGTCGCCGTCTACTGGATGAGCGCCCAGACGCAGACCGGGTTCGGGATGCCCGCGATGGGCGGAGGCGCGAAGCCTGACGCTGGTGCGATGATGCGGATGATGATGGGCGGCGGCGGGGCGTCCAAGTCCCTGCAGCTCGACCTCGGCTCCAGCCAGACCAACCCGGCTCCCGCCGCCGATCACCTGCCGCCCAGCGGTCTGCAGGTGGGACCCAAGCTGCCGCTGCTGACGCCGAAGCCGGTCGCGGCGCCCCGGGAGGAGCCGCAGGACCGCTACATCCCGCAGGAGTACCAGAAGCCCAAGGGGCGGATGCTGATCTTCTGGGGCTGCGGCGAGCACGCCCGGCCCGGTCAGCCCTACGTCATCGACTTCGCCAAGATGGCCGCCGGCCAGCAGAACCCGGCCAACCTGTTCAAGGGCATCGACTATCGTCCGATGCAGCCGCCGTCGGTCACCCGCAACCGCACCTACGGCGAGTGGCCCAACGAGAAGACCCGCGACCTGGTGCCCTCGAACGGCTCGCTGGTCGGGGCCCACACCATCCGCGGCAATTACAGCCCCGAGATCAACTTCACCCTGGAAGAGGATCAGGACTTCCTGGGCGCGCTCAACCTGACCACCAACGCCAAGGCGCCGGGCGGGTGGACCAACCTCGGCTGGAACCTCGTGGGCAACGCCCAGGCCTACTACGCCAGCGCCGTCGGCGGCGGCGACAACGAGACGGTGGTGATGTGGTCCTCGTCCGAGACCCAGGCCGCGGCCTTCTCCAATCCGGACTTCCTTAGCCCCGGCGACGTCAGCCGGCTGGTGGCCAACAAGACGCTGATGGGCCCGGCGCAAAAGACCTGCACGGTGCCGAAGGAAGTGATGGACGCCGCACCGACCGCCATGGTCCAGCTGATGGCCTATGGCGGCGAGGCCAACTTCATCTATCCGCCGCGCCCGCAAGATCCCAAGGTGACCTGGAACCAGCAGTGGGCCGTGAAGGTGCGCTATCGCTCCGCCACGGGCGGCATCCTGGGTCAAGACATGGGAGAGATGATGGGCGGTCGCCAGTCATCCCGACCCGGCAAGCCCACGCCCGGACAGCCCCAGCAGCCGCCGAAACCGCCCACCGCCGGCGATATCCTGCGCCAGGGCATTCTGGGCGGGCTCCCGTTCCCGCGCCGCTAGCCCGGCCATCCGGACAAGGCGAGGGTCCAAAAAACCTCGCCCTGCCGTCGGATGAGAAATCGCATCAAAGATGGGTTGAAAGCCGTCGGCGCTGGCGCTAGAAGGCCAGCCCGCTTCAAGCGGTGCGCGCCCGTAGCTCAGCTGGATAGAGCATCAGACTACGAATCTGAGGGTCGGACGTTCGAATCGTTCCGGGCGCGCCAAATTTTTCC
>JAIXTR010000214.1 GCA_027483845.1 Caulobacteraceae bacterium
CCCAGGCCTTAAGAAATCGTCCCGACGGCGCAGCTCCGCGGCCGGAAGGCGCGGATTACCAAGGTTTAATCGGACGGCCCGCATCCGCCCGCCGCCCCTCGGGCCTCCTATGGTTTGAGCGCTCAAAAGGCGTCCGACGGCGGCCGGCCTTACCGCGATTTAACTGGCCGTGACGCGCAACGGACCCCGTCATCCGCGCTCGAAGGTCGAGGGCTGTTCGTCACCATGTCTCTGGCGCTAGCAACACTGCTGTACGAGTGGCGCCGGTACACGGCCGCCGTGGTCGCGCTGGCGTTCTCGGGCCTGCTGATCCTGGCGCAGGTCGGCATGTTCACCGGCATCGTGAAGGGCGCGACCGCGACCATCGACCGCAGCCGCGCGGACCTGATGATCCTGCCGGCCAAGATGGAGAGCCTGGTGAACTCGGGCGGCGGGTCTTTGCCCGCCCGCCTGCAGCCCCAGATCTATATGCACCCGGAGGTGGTCGAAGTGGCCGCGTTCGACGGGGATGGCGGGCGCTGGGTGAACCAGCCCAAGGACGGCAAGAAGGCGGTCACCACCTACATCAACATCAACATGGTGGACACGCGTCCGGGCGCGGTGAACCTGCCGACCGACTTCACGGAGGACATCCGCACCGCGCTGCTGGAGCCCTATTCGGTGGCCATCGACGAGAGCCAACTCAAGCGGCTGGGGGTGAAGCTGGGCGACACCGCCTCGATCAACGGCAAGTCGGTGCGGGTGCGCGCCGTGCTCCACGGCTACCCCGACATCAACAACGCCTCCGTGACCATGTCGCGGGACACGATGCGGATGATGGGGATGCTCACGAAGAACGGGAAAACCGGCCCGCTGATGGTCCGCATAAAGGACCCCGCCCGCGCCGAAGCGGTGCGCGACCAGCTCAACCGCGACGCCAAGGGCGCCTATCGCGCCTGGACCCGCCAGCAGCTGGCCGAGGCCAACCAGAACGCGATCATGGGCGAGCAGATCATCGGCATCTTCCTGGGCTTCTCGGTCTTCCTGGGGTTCCTGATCGGCGTCGGCATTACGTCGCAGACCCTGCGTGGCGCCATCCTCTCCAGCATTAAGGAGTTCGCGTCCCTGCGGGCCCTGGGCGTCAGCATGGGCTCGCTGCGTCTGATCGTGCTGGAGCTGTCGTTCTGGGTGGGGATCGTCGGACTGGGCGCCACGGCGCTGTTCACCGGCGGCGTCTACCTGCTGGCGACCAACGGCGGGCTGCCGATGGGCTTCCCCGCGCCCTGGGTGATCGGCGTCTCCATCCTGCTGCTCGTGATCTCAGGCGTCTCGGGGCTGCTGGCCCTGGGCATCCTGAAGAAGAGCCAACCTGCGGACCTGCTGCGATGAGCTCGAACCACACGGCGATCCGCGCCAGCGGGATCTACAAACGCTTCAAGACCGGGCGCAGCCACATCGAGGTGCTGAAGCGCGTCGATTTCGACGCCAACCACGGCGAGGTGACCATGGTCATGGGGCCGTCGGGGTCGGGCAAATCGACCCTGGTGGCGGCGCTGTCGGGTCTGCTGAAGCCCGACGAGGGCAAGGTCACCGCCCTGGACCAGGACCTGTGGAGCCTGCGCTCGGGCAAGCTGGACAAGTTCCGGCTGGATCACTGTGGCTTCATCTTCCAGGGCTTTAACCTGTTCGCGGCGCTGACCGCCCTGCAACAGGTCGAGATCGTCCTGAAGTACCAGGGCCATTCCAAGGCCGTGGCGCGGGAGAAAGCGGCCAACGCCCTGATGGAAGTGGGTCTGGAGACCCGCATGAACCAGCGGCCATCCGAGCTGTCGGGGGGCGAGAAGCAGCGGGTGGCGATAGCCCGCGCCTTGGCCAAGACCCCGCAGCTGCTGTTCGCCGACGAGCCCACCAGCGCGCTGGACGGCGAGAACGGCCAGGTGGTGATCAAGCTGCTGCAACGGGCGGCCAAGCAGCACGGCGCCGCCGTCATCTGCGTGACCCACGACCCGCGCCTGGAAGCCTACGCCGACCGGGTCATCCACCTGGAGGACGGCCACATCCTGTCCGACCGGCGCGTGGACGCCGCGCCAACCACCACCGCTCAACACCAACCCGCCCTGATCGAGGCCTGACCGAAATGCCCGCCCTGCTCCGCAACCGTTTCGTCTGGATCGCCGTGGTCCTGCTCCTGCTGGGGGGCGGCGGCGCGATGTTCATGTCCGGCCAGGCCAAGGCCAAGAAGGCTGAAGAGGTGAAGGCCGCGGCCGCGGTGAAGCCGAGCCCATACGCCGCCATCGCCAATGGCAAGGCCGACGTGGAGGGCGGGATCATCCAGGTCGCCGCACGCAGGGCCGGGGTGATCAGCGACGTGCTGGTGCAGGAGGGCGACGACGTAGCCAAGGGCCAGATCCTGGCGCGGCTGGAGGACGAGGAACCGCGGCTGGCGTCCGAGCGCGCCTCGGCAGAGATCCGCCAGGCGCGCGCCGCGCTGGCCCTGCTGCAGGTGCAGCTGTCGGCCGCTCAGCGTGAACATCGTCGGCTTGAGGGGCTGGCCCCGTCGAACTTCGTGGCGGCCCAGAAGCTTGACCAGACGCGGGACGCCGTTCGGGAGTCGGAGGCGCGGATCATGGCGCAGCAGGCGGTCGTCGCCACCGCCGAGGCGCGCTTCAACGAGGCCCGCTACAACCAGGAGCTATCGATCATCCGCGCCCCGGCGGACGGCCGCATCGTCCGCCGATACGCCAACCCCGGCGCCGGCGCCTCGACCCTGAACGTCTCGAACATGTTCGACGTGGAGCCCCGCACCGGCCGCATCGTCCGCGCCGAGATCGCGGAGGGCGCCCTGCCCTTCGTCGCCATCGGCCAGAGCGTGCAGATGTCGCCGGAAAGCGACCCGACGAAGGTCTATCCCGGCAAGGTCCTTCGCCGCGCCGCGGTGTTCGGCGCCCGCAAGCTGCAGTCGGACGACCCGACCGAGCGCACGGACGACCGGGTGGTCGAGGTGGTGGTGGACTCCACCGGCGCGCCGTTCCTGATCGGCCAGCGGATCCTGGTGAAATTCGTCAGAGGCCAGCAGCAGGCGCAGGCGCAGGCGCAGCCTGACCCCCGGAGCTGATTTTCGAGCTGCTTCGCCGCTTAGCCTTCGACGTCTTTTTTCGACGCAACCATTGCGCGTAAAACACTCGTTAAGCGGAAGGACGGCCTAGTCTCCCGCGGGAGGCGGCCATGCGTATCAGTTGGAAAGGCCTTGCCTCGCGGGCAGGTCCGAATCTCGCGCCGAACCAATTACTGGCCCAGCCGGCGCTTTGGCGGCGACTGACCGTGGTGGCGCTGGTCGCGATCGTGGCGCTGCCCATCGTACCGCCCGTGATGATGGCGGGCGGCGTGGTCTGCTACCTGCTTATCACCCTGGTCGAGCGGCTGGTCGCGCGACGCGGCGACGGCCTGCGGAGCGACGCCGCGGGCCTGGCCGTGACCTTCTCGCTGTCGGCGTTGAACGCCTGGGCCGCCGCGATGCTGATCGTGATGGGCGACGGCGGGCCCCGGCTGTTCGCCATCGCCCTGATCGGCTTTTCCGCCGTCAACATCCTGCTGCGCCTCTATGCGTCGCCGAAGCTGTTCCTGGCCGCCCTGACGCCGCACGCCGCCGTGCTGTGCTGGGTGACCTGGGGGCTGTTCGAGCGGTACGCGGCCGAGGGCGACGCGCTGAAGATGCTGACCCCGCCGGCGGTCCTGCTGATCTACGTCATCTTGCTGGCCCCACGCGCAAGGACCTGGCCGACGCCCTGCACCGGCTGGTCGCCGCGAAGACCGCCGCGGAGACGGCCAGCCGGGCCAAGTCGGACTTCCTGGCGGTGATGAGCCATGAGATTCGCACGCCGCTGAACGGCATCCTCGGGATGGCGCAGGTGATGCAGCGCGACGGCCTGCCCGCCGCACAGAAGGCTAGGCTGCGGGTCATCCGCCACTCCGGCGAAGGGCTGTTGGCCCTGCTGAACGACGCCCTCGACTTCTCGCAGATCGAGGCGGGCACGCTGAACCTGGAGCACAAGGCGTTCGACCTCGAGCCCCTGGTGCGCGGCGCCGTGTCGGGCTTCGCGCCGCTGGCGGCGGCCAAGGGTCTGACGTTCGACTTCGAAATCGACGCCGCCGCCAAGGGCCGGTTCAAGGGCGATCCGGCCCGCATCCGGCAGATCCTACAGAACCTGGCGGGCAACGCCGTGAAGTTCACCGAGCAGGGCGGCGTTTCGGTCTCCGTCGGCTGCGTGGACGGGGTGCTGAAGGTCGACGTCGTCGACACTGGTCCCGGGATCTCGCCCGAGCGGATCGAGGGCCTGTTCGAGAAGTTCGTGCAGGGCGACGCCTCGGCGACCCGCGAGCATGGCGGCGTCGGATTGGGCCTGACCATCACGCGCGCCCTGGCGGACATGATGGGCGGCCGGATCGAGGTGCGCAGTGTCGAGGGCGCGGGCTCGACCTTCAGCGTGCTGCTGCCGCTGTCCCGGGCGGCCGAAAAGCCGGCGAAGGCCGAGCCGACCGATTCCCGGCCGATCCGCATCCTGGCGGCCGAGGACAACGCCATAAACCAGCTGGTGCTGCGGACTCTCCTCAATCAGGCGGGGATCGATCCGATGATGGTGGAGAACGGCGTCCAGGCGATCGAGGCTTGGAAGACCGCGACCTGGGATGTGATCCTGATGGACATCCAGATGCCAGTCATGGACGGCGTCACCGCCACGCGGGAAATCCGCGCCCTGGAGGCGGCGGGCGGACGGCCGCGCACCCCGATCATCGCGGTCACCGCCAACGCCATGGGCCATCAGCTCGGCGACTACGCCTTGGCGGGCATCGACGCGGTGGCGGCCAAGCCGCTGGACGCGACCGCCCTGTTCGCCGCGATCGAGCGGGCCCTCGCCCCGGACGAACGGCCGCATGCCGCGGCGGCCGCCTAGACCCATTCCTCGACGTCGCCTTGACGGCATCCCTCTCGCGCCGCACAACGCGCGCCGATTTCGAACACCTGTTCAACGAGGGATCTCATGGCGGACATCCGCTTCGACGGCAAAGTAGCGATCGTGACGGGCGCCGGCGGCGGCCTGGGCCGGCA
>JAIXTR010000176.1 GCA_027483845.1 Caulobacteraceae bacterium
CGTGAAGATCTACGGCGACGCCCTCGACCAGACGACGGCGACGGGGAAGCGCATCGCCGCGGCCCTGCAGTCGACGCCGGGGTCCGCTGACGTGAAGGTCGAGCAGGTGAGCGGGGCGCCCACCCTGGACGTCCAGTTCGATCGCGCCGCCATCGCTCGCTTCGGTCTCACCGTCGAGGAGGTGGCCGACACGGTCGCCGCCGCCATGGCTGGCCGCGAAGCCGGAATGCTGTTCGAGGGTGACCGCCGGTTCGACGTCGTCGTGCGGGTGCCGCACGCCACCCGCACGAGCCTGGACGCCCTGGGCGCGCTGCCCGTGATGCTCCCCGAGGAGCCGGGCCACGCCCGCGGCTCCGTTCCGCTCAGCCAACTCGCCCAGTTCCGCTACACGGAGGGTCTGAACCAGATTAGCCGGGAGAACGGCAAGCGTCGGGTGGTGGTCTCGTCGAACGTCCGCGGGCGCGACGTGGGCTCGTTCGTCAAGGCCGCCCAGCCCAAGGTGGAAGCCGTGGCCCTGCCGCCCGGGACTTTCCTGGAATGGGGCGGGCAGTTCCAGAACCTGCAGGCTGCGTCGCAGCGGCTCGCGATCGTGGTGCCGATCTGTTTCCTGGCGATCTTCGCCCTGCTGTACATGGCGCTGGGCAGCACGCCCCTGGCCATCGCCGTCTTCGCGGGCATCCCGCTGGGGCTGGCTGGCGGGGTGTTCACCCTGGCCCTCACCCGGATCAACTTCTCGGTCTCGGCGGCCGTCGGCTTCATCGTGCTCGCTGGGGTCGCGGTGCTGAACGGACTGGTCGTGATGAGCGCCATCCGCCAGCGGCTCGACAAGGGCATGCCGGTTACCCAGGCGATCACCGAGGGCATGATGGAAAAAGTCCGGCCGGTGGTCATGACCGGCCTGGTGCCCGCCATCGGCTTCATCCCCATGGCCCTGGCGCATGGCACCGGCGCTGAAGTGCAGAAGCCCTTGGCCATGGTGGTCATCGGCGGCCTGGTAACGGCGACGGTGCTCACCCTGCTGGTCCTCCCGGCGATCACTCAGGTGATGCTTGGCTTGGGCGAGCGGTTCCGACGCCGGCCTCGGGCCGAAGCCAGCCTGATGCCGGCCGAGTGAGGGGCGTGACATGACCATTCAGGAGACCCAGCCGATGCCGTCCGCAAGCAAGCTGCTGCGTATCTACACCGACGAGGCCGCCTACTTCGGGGACCGCAAGGCCTTCGAGGTGGTGGCTATGCGGGCGCGCGAAGCCGGCCTCGCCGGCGCAACCGTCCTGCAGGCGCTGATCGGCTTCGGCCACACGCCGCATCTGCACACCCGCCACCTGCTCGATGACGACCAATCGGTCGTCATCGAGATCGTTGATGCGGAGGACAAGCTCCGGTCGTTCGCAGCCTCGCTGTCGGATATGCCGGACCTGGCGCTGATCACCCTCGAGGCGGTGGAGATCCTGCGAAGGCCGGCCTACGTGCAGGAGCTTCGCTCATGACGACCGGTCAAACCCACACCGACCATGATCATGACCACGCGGCGGGGGATGAAGGGCACGCGGCCGGCGGCGGCCACGCGCACAGTCACACCGCCAACGCCAACGGCCGCCAACTGACCATCGCCCTGGCGCTGACCTCCACCTTCCTGATCGCCGAGGTGGTCGGCGGCCTGGTGTTCGGCAGCTTGGCGCTCCTGTCCGACGCGGCGCACATGTTCACGGACACGGCCGCTCTGGCCATCGCCCTGGTCGCCATCAAGGTTGGTCAACGCAAGGCCGATGAACGTCGGACCTTCGGCTATCGCCGGTTCGAGATTCTGGCGGCCGCCTTCAACGCCGTCCTGCTGTTCGGCGTCGCGATCTACGTGCTGATCGAAGGCGCGCGGCGCATCTTCGAGCCGGCCCCGGTCCAGTCGACCGGCATGCTGATCGTCGCCGGCCTTGGCTTGGCCGTGAACCTGATCTCGATGCGGGTCCTCGCCGGCGGCAAGGACAAGAGCCTGAACGTCAAGGGGGCCTACCTCGAAGTCTGGGCTGACATGGTCGGGTCGATCGGGGTGATCGGCGGCGCACTGGCCATCAAGTTCACCGGTTGGACATGGGTCGACCCGGTTGTCGCGATCGCGATTGGCTTCTGGGTCCTGCCGCGAACCTGGGTTCTGCTGCGCGACAGCACCAACATCCTGCTGGAAGGCGCCCCGTCGGGCATCGCCCTGGCGGGCATCCGCAAGACGATCTCGGAGACCCCGGGGGTTGCCGGTGTCCACGACCTGCACCTGTGGGTGTCAGGCGCGGACCAGCCGAGTTGCACCGCCCACGTCGTCTTGGCTGAAGGTGCGGTTCCGGAGGGCGTGCGCAACCAGATCGTGGCGCGCCTGAAGGCGGACTTCGACGTTCACCACGTCACCATTCAGACAGAGACGGCGCCCTGTGATGCCGCCGCGGATCTGCATCTGTGAAGCTGGCGGCAGCGTCCTCCGCCGCGGAGGCTAAGCCCGAGGTCGTTGCTTGTCGCCTAGCGCACCGTCACCACTTCACCATCCTCTTTGGTGAAGGCCTCGGGCCTGCGATCCAACAGATCGAGGACCGCTTCGGACGGGCGAGCTAGCGTCACACCCTTAGGCGTGACGACAATCGGGCGGTTCACCAGGATTGGATGCCCCACCATGGCCTCCAGAATGGCCTCATCGCTGACGCTGTCTTCAAGGAGGCCGAGTTCGGCGGCAGGGGCGCCCTTTTCGCGCAGGATGTCGCGCGGCTTCGCGCCCATCGCCGTGAGCAGCTCCTGCAACTGCGGCTTGGTCCATCCCGTCTGCAGGTACTCGACGATCTCGGGCTCGAAGCCGGCGGCTAGAACCATAGCGACGGTATTGCGGGAGGTGCCGCAGGCCGGGTTGTGGAAGATGGTGATCGGGAAGTCGGACATGGGCCTCACCTCGTGATCGGCGGGGCGCAGCGCGCCGCCACCCGTTGAACGGCCGCGCCGCGCTCGTACCAGCCCTTGGACCGGTTCACGATGGCGACGATGGTCAGCATCACCGGCACCTCGATCAGCACGCCGACCACGGTCGCAAGCGCCGCGCCGGATGAGAAGCCGAACAGGCTGATGGCGGCGGCGACGGCCAGTTCGAAGAAGTTGCTGGCGCCGATCAGCGCAGACGGGCCGGCGACGCAGTGGGCTTCGCCCGTCGCCCGGTTCAGCAGATAGGCGATGCCCGAGTTGGCGTAGACCTGGATCAGGATCGGCACGGCCAGCATGGCGATGATCGCGGGCTGGGTCAGGATCTGCTCCCCCTGAAAGCCGAACAGCAGGACGAGCGTGGCGAGCAGGGCTGTGAGGGAGAGGGGGCCGATGCGGCCCAGAACCCGCTGGAGTTCGGCTTCGCCGCCGCGCTTGAGGAGCGCGCTCCGCAGGAGCTGCGCCAGGACGACGGGGACGATGATGTAGAGCCCCACCGAGAGCAGCAGGGTCTCCCAGGGCACGGTGATAGCGGATAGTCCCAGCAGCAGCCCGACGATGGGCGCGAAGGCGACGACCATGATCGCGTCGTTCACCGCCACCTGGCTGAGCGTGAAGTGCGGCTCGCCGCGCGTCAGGTTGCTCCAGACGAACACCATCGCCGTGCAGGGCGCGGCGGCCAGCAGGATCAGCCCGGCGATATAGCTGTTGATCTCGCCGGCGGGCAGGTAGGGGCGAAACAGGTAGCCGATGAATAAGGCGCCCAGCGCCGCCATCGAGAACGGCTTCACCGCCCAGTTGACGAACAGGGTGACGCCGATGCCGCGCCAGTGCTGGCCGACCTGACGCATCGCGCCGAAGTCGACCTTCATGAGCATCGGGATGATCATCAGCCAGATCAGCACCGCCACGGGCAGATTGACCTTGGCGACCTCGGCCGAACCGATCGCCTGGAAGACGCTTGGAAAGAGGTGGCCGAGCCCGACGCCGACCACGATGCAGAGCGCGACCCAAAGTGTGAGGAACCGCTCGAAGCGGGACATGGCCTTCGGCCCCTCGGCCGGGGCGGGTGGTTCGATGGTGGTCATTGGGCCGTGTGGCTCACGTCAACGGATTGCCCGATCTCGCGCAGCTTCGTCTGCAGCGACGTGCGGTCGATGGAGGCCAGCGGAAGATTGAGGAAAATGCGGATGCGGTTGCCCAGCATCCGCGCCGTCTCGGAGAAAGCCGCGGCGATCTCGGCCTCAGAGCCCTGAACGGCGGCCGGATCGGGCACGCCCCAGTGGGCCGTCATTGGCTGGCCGGGCCAGACCGGGCAGACTTCGCCAGCGGCGTTGTCACAGACGGTGATGATGAAATCGAGCGGCGGGGCGCCAGGCTTCGCAAACTCGTCCCAGGACTTGGAGCGGAACGCCTTGTCCTCGAAGCCAAGGGCGCGGGTGATCGATAGCGCGTGCGGATTGACGCGCCCAGTCGGCATGGAACCCGCCGAATAGGCCTTGAACCGGTCGCCGCCCTCCCTGTTCATCAGCGCCTCTGCGATGACCGATCGGGCCGAGTTGCCGGTGCACAGGAAGAGGATGTTGTAGGTCCTATCGCTCACGGTGGGCTCCTCAGGCTCGCGCGCCTTCGGCCACGCAGCACTGGCTGGCGATGGCGGCGAGCGGCGCGCAGATCTCCGGCGAACCGCCGCAGCAGTCCTCCATCAGGAAGGCCAACAACTCGCGCATGGCGTCGTAGTTGGCGGTGTAGATGATGGACCGGCCTTCACGGCGGGAAGCGATCAAGCCGGCGTGGCTGAGCACATTGAGGCTGGCCGACAGGGTGTTCGGCAGCACGCCCAGGCGGCGGGCCACTTCGCCGGCGGGCAGGCCGTCAGGTCCCGCCTGCACCAGGAGGCGGAAGGTGGACAGGCGAACCTCGTGGGCGAGCGCGGACAGGCTTGCAACGGCGGGCTGGGTTTCCATATTTCGAGAATACAGGAAATATGCGACAGTTTGAAGTCGCTTCCGCCGTGTTCGAGGTTCACATGACTGAGTTCCCCGCCCTGCAGCCGCAGTTCCTCGACACACCGAGCCTGGGGAAGCTGAACGCGCCGACGGCGGCCACCCACCCGCCGCGCATCCTGCTGCTCTACGGATCGCTGCGGGAACGGTCCTATAGCCGGCTGCTGATAGAGGAGGCCGCCCGTATCCTGCAGCGGTTTGGCGCAGAGACGCGCATCTTCGATCCGCGGGACCTGCCGCTGCCCGACGCCGTAGCGCCGGACCATCCGAAGGTGCAGGAGCTGCGGGCGTTGTCACAGTGGTCGGAGGGCCAGGTGTGGTGCAGCCCGGAACGGCATGGAGCGATCTCCGGGATCATGAAGGCGCAGATCGACTGGATCCCGCTGGAGATCGGCAGCGTCCGGCCCACCCAGGGCCGCACCTTGGCTGTGATGCAGGTGTCCGGCGGCTCGCAATCCTTCAACGCCGTAAACACCCTGCGGCTGCTGGGCCGCTGGATGCGGATGATCACCATCCCGAATCAGTCGTCGGTCGCCAAGGCCTACCTGGAGTTCGACGAGGCAGGCCGGATGAAGCCGTCCGCCTATTACGACCGCGTGGTCGACGTGATGGAGGAGCTCTACAAGTTCACCCTCCTGACCCGCGATCGCGCCGACTATCTGGTCGATCGCTACAGTGAGCGGAAAGCCGCCGGTCGTGTCACCGAGGTCGATCAGCTGGCCGCCGCGGCCATGGCGCATGAGGCGGCGATCTAAGGCGCACGCTGCTCTGGAGACCGCTCCTGCGCCCGCGCGTTAGGCGAGGATGTGCAACGACTACCGCTACACAAAGTCGCCGGACACCCTGCGCGAAGAGTTCAGCCAGCTGAAGATCCCGCTGCGCTTCGCAGGCGACGCCACACCGAACTACCCGCCCTACGACGACATCCGGCCGAACCAGACAGCCCCCATCATCCGCGGCGGCTCAGACGGAATGGAACTCTCCGTCACGCCCTGGGCCTGGAAGTCGTCCAGCGGCAAGCCGGTGTTCAACTTCCGCTCGGAGGGGCGCAGCTTCGCCAAGAGCGACCGCTGCCTGATCCCGTCGGACGGCTTCTACGAGTTCACCAAGCCGGACGATCCCAAGCAGCGGCTGAAGGACAAGCACCTCTTCACCCTGGCTGGCGAGCCTTGGTTCTGGATCGCGGGCCTGGTGAAGGAGGGCGCCTTCGCCATGCTGACCACGTCCCCTGGGCCAGACATCGCGGCTTATCACGACCGGCAGATCGTCATCCTGCCGCGCGCTGCGGGAATCGACTGGCTGGACCTGGCCAAGCCCGAGGCCGAGATCCTGCGGCCGTTGGCGGAAGGCAGCCTGACTCACGCGCAGGTTCGCTGACGCCTCAGTGTCGGCGGACCGGACGCCGTGCGGGCGCGGGGGCGGGGTCCTTGCCTTCGGTGAGGTCGGTGAGGATCGGACAGTCCGGCCGGTCGTCGCCCGCGCAGCAGTGCGACAGGTGGCGAAGGGTCTCAGCCATGGCCTGCATCTCGGCGATGCGGGCGTCGAGGTCGCCCAGATGTCGGTCGGCGATCGCCTTGACCTCGCGGCTCGGGCGTCCCCGGTCGCGCCACAGGGACAGCAGCTGGGTGATCTCCTCCATGGAGAAGCCGAGGCTGCGGGCGCGCTTGATGAAGCGCAGCTCGTTGATCTGCCGCTCCTCGTACTCCCGATAGTTGGAATCCGTGCGGCTCGCCGGCTGCACCAGGCCGATCTCGTCGTAGTAGCGGATCATCTTGGTGGTGACGCCGGACGCCTTCGAGGCCTGACCAATGTTCATGCGACGGCTCCTTGAGCGTGGACGTAGGGGGCAGCGGCCGGAGCGGCCGCCGGCTTGAAGGCGCGAAGGCGCAGGGCGTTGGCGAGCACGCTGACGCTGGAGAGCGCCATGGCGCCGGCCGCCACCATCGGGGAGAGCAGCAGGCCGAGAGCCGGATAGAGCAGGCCCGCCGCCACGGGGATCAGCACAACGTTGTAGCCGAAGGCCCAGACCAGGTTCTGGCGGATGTTGCCCATCACCGAGCGGCTGAGCGCGATCGCGGTCGCCACTGCCCGCAGATCGCTGCGCATCAGCACGACGTCAGCGCTTTCGATAGCGATGTCCGTGCCCGCGCCCATGGCGATGCCGACGTCGGCGCTGGCCAGCGCCGGCGCGTCGTTCACCCCGTCGCCGACGAAGGCCACGCGGCCGTAGCGGGCCTGCAGCGCCTTCACCGCCGCGACCTTGCCGTCAGGCAGCACTTCGGCGACGACCTCATCCAGGCCCAATGTCGCTCCGACGGCCTCGGCGGTGCGTCGGTTGTCGCCGGTGATCATGATCACCTTCAGGCCGGCGGCGTGCAGCGCCGTCAGGGCCTGCGGGGTGGTGTCCTTAATGGGGTCCGCCACGGCGAGAACGGCCGCGAGACGGCCCCCGATCGCTGCATAGACCGGTGTCTTCGCCTGGCGTGCCAGGGCTTCGGCTTGCGACGCGAACGGAGGGATGGGAACGCCCAGCTGTTCCATGAAGCGCTCGGCGCCCACCTGGACGCGTCGGCCATTGACCTCCGCCTCTGCGCCAAAGCCGGGCAGGGCGCGGAAGCCCTGCGGCGAGGGCGCGTGGAGGCCGCGGGCCTGCGCCGCCTCGACGATGGCCTGCGCGATCGGGTGCTCGGAATGACGCTCCACGGCGACCACGGCGCTGAGAATCTCAGCTTCGGAAAAGCCGTCGGCAACGATGATGTCGGTGAGCGCGGGGCGACCCAGGGTGAGGGTGCCGGTCTTGTCGAACGCCACGGCCCGCACCTCGCGCAGGCTCTGCAGCGCCTCGCCGCGCCGAAAGAGGACCCCCAGCTCCGCGGCGCGGCCCGTGCCGACCATGATCGAGGTCGGGGTCGCCAGCCCCATGGCGCAGGGGCAGGCGATGATCAGCACGGCCACGGCGTTGACCAGCGCGAAGCTCAGCGCAGGGCTCGGCCCGAACGCCAGCCAGGCGGCGAACGTCAGGGCCGCCGCGGCGATCACCGCCGGCACAAACCAGCTCGTTACCTTGTCGACGACCGCCTGGATCGGCAGTTTCGCGCCCTGGGCCGTCTCGACCATGCGCACG
>JAIXTR010000296.1 GCA_027483845.1 Caulobacteraceae bacterium
GCCACGTGTGGGCTGAGGCCTGACGGTCAAGTTTTCGCCACGATCTCCGACCGCCGCTCTCGACGCGGTAGGACGTGGCGGCCGTTCAAGCCGAATCCCCGGCTGACATCGTCCTGAAATCCAGGCCTCCAACACAACAGTTATTCTGCGTTGCGTAAGTACTGACTGCTTACGGCCTTGGCGTCGCCGAACCTTATGCACACCGTATGTCTGCTCAATATCGCGCAGTGGCACCAGGCGCTGCACGTCCTCCCGATCGCGGCGGCCCTTGCGCGACGTGGGGATGTGGATGTTCATGTCGCCGTGGCCCGGTCTGCGTCCCTTGCGCCGGGGCGCGCGCTTTGCGCCGAGCTAGGCGCGCCCGATGTGTCGTTTCGCGCGCTCTGGCCGGAAGCCCTCGACGCGCTGCTCCCGGCCCATCGGCACCCGCCTAAGCGCCTCATGTTGGCCGCCGCCGCGCCATTCCTGCCGCAATGCGACGCCGTGGTCGCCCCCGAGCGGACATCACTGTTTCTGAAGCGGATCGGACTTCGGCGGCCGCTTCTGATCCACAGCGATCACGGGGCGGGCGATCGCGCGGTCGGATATGAGCCGCGCATCGCCCGCTTCGACTACGCCCTGCTGGCGGGCCGCAAGCAGGAGGCGCGGATGCTGCGTGAGCGGCTTATTCGGCCGGGCCGGTATCGAATCGTCGGCTATCCGAAGTTCGAGGCCAGCCGCCCGGCGGGGACTAAGCTGCGCCTGTTCCCGGATGACCGGCCGATCGTTCTCTACAATCCCCACTTCGACCCGGATCTGGGGTCATGGGACCGCTTCGGCCTTCCAGTGCTGCGGGCCTTCGCCGCCCAGAGCGACTTCAACCTGATCTTTGCGCCGCATGTGCGCCTGGGACAGCGGGTGATCGACTTGGCGGGGCAGGTCGCCCCCTTCGCCAGCCTTTCGAACATCCACGTCGACCTGGGCAGTTCGCGAAGCTGCGACATGACCTATACCCGCGCCGCCGACATCTACCTGGGCGATGTCAGCAGCCAGATCTACGAGTTCATCGAGCGGCCCAGGCCGTGCGCCTTTCTGGACGCCGGCGGCGTGCTGAACCCTCAGGACCCCAACACCGCCCACGTCCGGCTGGGGGCGATCGGTGATGACCCCGCCGCCGTCCTCACATTGGTCAACCGCGCCGTGGCGACCTTCCAACGCTACCATGAGGCGCAGACCGCAGCGTTCCGAGAGACCTTCGACCTTGACGCGCGCGCCTGCTCCGACCGCGCCGCCGAGGCGGTGCTGGACGCCATCGCCCAGTCCCAGCGCGTGCGCACGCGGCCCGGCCTGCGGAGCGGGGGTTTGGCGGCAACTGCCACCCGGGAGCCTGCGCCTTGACCGGGCTAACCTTGGCCAACCGCGGCCGCGACATCGCCAAGGCGGCGCTGGGTGTGAAGCTCAACGGTGATCTGTCGGAGCGGCTCTGTGACTTCGGCCTCAGACCTCCCGTCGGTGTGCGACGGCGCCAACGCATCGCCCTTATGCATGAGCGAGGGTTGCTTTTCGTACACGTGCCGAAGGCGGCAGGGATGGCCGTGAGCCGGGCCGTCTATGGCGCGCCGGTGCAGCACGCGACCATTCGCTACTACCAGACGGTCGCGCCGGGGCTGGTGGCCGCCGTTCCCACGTTCGCGGTGGTTCGCGATCCGATCTCACGCTTCCTGTCAGCGCTTGCCTATGCACAATCCGGGGGGCGCAACGCACTTGTGGTCTCCGAGCCCTTCAGATCGACCTACGCCGCGTTCCAGACTGTCGATGCGGTCCTGGATCACCTGGAGGCCGCGACCTGGCCCTACGGCGTCGATCATATCTTCCGGCCGCAGTCCTGGTACGTCAGCGACGCCCGCGGCATCTTGGCGATCGACCATCTGATCCCGCTGAACGCGTTGGGCGCCGCGCTGAAGGCGCTGGCGCCCGAAGCGCCGGCGCTCGCCCGCGTTAATCTTTCGTCCTCACCAAAGCCAACGCTGACATCGCGGCAAGCTTGGCGCGTCCGCTATCTCTACGCGTCGGATTTGGCGCTTTCGGAGATGGCGAGGGCATCTGTCGCGGCGCTGCTGGGTGGTCGAACCGAACAAAGCCGCCGAACATCAAGTGAATGCCCAAAAACCTCGATATAACAAAATCGTTTCGAGGATTATTAAATCTTTCCGATGGGCGGACCATATTTAAATTAGTGGTTCCAGAACAACGCCTTAGCGGTAAACCTTCGGGTTCTTTGCCGGGGTGGGGTCGAAGGCGTGGATGTAACGCCAGACAGGGCCCTGCGCGGCCAGCATGAAGCCAGCCAGCGCCAGTCGGAACGGGTTGTCGAAGCTCATCAGGATAAGGATGAACACCGCCAGAAGGGGCCACATCCACAAAGCGGTAAGGTTAAGATTGCGCATTGGCTGAGTTGGCCACACGTCAGCGGCGGAGCGCAAGTCGTCTCAGGCGCAGGGCCGTGGAGACGCCGCCGGCTCCACCGTCGGGAGCCCGCGGGGTTCGGCGCGGCGGCCGGGCATCTCCACGACCTGAGCCTGTCGCGATGCGCAACTGGGGGCGATCAATCGGGTGCGGATTACGATCCGCTGCTCCGGCGCGGCGGTGAGGACGCAGTACACGTCGCCGCTGGGGTCAGGCGCGCAGACCGACGGCGGCGTGGGCGTCCGCGTCGCCCCTGTGGTGACGATCGGCGGCGTGCTCGCTGCGCTCGCGGCGACCGTCAGGGCGATCGCAAGGGCCGAAGGCATCATGGGTTGCTCCTCCACGCGTCAGGCGTGGACGAAGCGTCCCATGAGTCGGGCTGTCAGGCGCGGTTGAGAAGGGCGTTCGTGAAGCGGGTGGCCACCTGCTTTGCCCAGCGAACCGGTGGTCGCAGCGAGTCCTTCACCTCGGCGAGGAGGGTGCGCAGGGTCGGCCGCGGCGGACGTGCTTGCGCCAGAGGCGGGGCGAGCGGCGCCTTAGCGTCGGCCAGCAACGACCGGTCCCCAAGCGGCGACGCCGCCTCGCGTCCGAGATGTGGCGTGACCACGATAGCGAGTTCCCGCTCCGCCGTCCGCGTCCGTCCTGCCCGGAAGAGGGGCGCGAGGAGGCGACCCACGACCGGCGTGCGGGCCAGGAACGGCGGCTCGCGGGCGACGCGCTCATCCGTCGCCTCAAAGATGCCGGCGATCAGGAAGGCTTCACCGTCCCGGAGCTCGGTGATGGTCGTGGCGCGTCGCACCTTGAGACCGGGCACGGTCAGCCCGCCCAGCCGGATGGCCACGCTCGGGTCGATATCCGCGAGCTCCGTGCTCAGGGCGACGCGGATCAGACCGTTTTCCTGCACGACGGGCGAGAACGTCATCGCCGCGCCATAGGGCCGAAACTGGATGGTGATCTGGCTGTCGTCTCCCGGGACGGGAAACGGGAATTCGCCGCCGGCGTGGAAGCTGGCGGTCTCGCCCGAGAGGGCGACCAGGGAGGGTTGGGCCACGACGCGAAGCTGCCCCTTATCCTCGAGCGCGCGGACCGTGGCGTCGATGCTGATCCGCCCCGAGCCGCCACGGATCCGCCCAATGCCCTGCGGCGCCTCCGCGCCGATGCCGCCGCCGCCCAAGGCGACCGACAGCTCGGCGCCGTTGTTGAGCTCGACGGCCGTGCTGATCTCCTCGAGGCTCCGACGGCTGACTTCCATGATCCGCACCTCGAGCAGCACCTGGTTTTGGCGCGCCTGGAGACGGGAGATGACGCCGTCGGGCGCGATCCGCTCGGCCAGGGTCTCGGCGATCCGCTGCACGGACGGGCTCGAGACCTCGCCGTCGAGGATCACGCTGGACGACAGGGCCGTCACAGAAATCCGTTCGGCCGGCAACGCGTCCGCTAGCAGATCGCGCAGGGCATGGGCGTCCGGCCCGACGTTGATGTCGATGCTTTGCGAGAGTCGGCCTTTGCGGTCGTACACCAGCAGGTTCGTCGCGCCGGGCTGGCTGCCGATCAGATAGAGGCCGTCGCCCGCCTGGCCCACCTGCGCGGTTTCGGGCTGGCTCACGACCACCTTTCCGACGTCGCCCGACGGGTGAAGACCGATGGCGATGTCGAGGGGCGCCTGGAGCACCAGATTGGCGACCTGCTCGGGTTCGAGCGTCTGGCTCCAAGCAGGGTCGGAGGCCCCCAGCGCCCCGGCGCACGCGATCGCGCCCGCGAGCGCACGCGGAAGCGCGCGCTGCAGGCTCCGAATAGCGCCGGTGATCGCCCGGTGGAACTGCATTGGCCGCACAACGCCACACCCAGGGTTGGGTTAGCCCTAACGGACATGCTTGCTCTGGCGTTAACCGGGGCGCACCCCAAACGTTCGGCCTTCGGGCGGGGGCGGCAAGAGGGCGCGCAGGGCCTCGAAGCGGGCGGAATCGGAAGCCCCCACGCGATTGCTCGGAAGGCTCGCGCCCGACGCGCTGCCTCGCGGGATGGCGACCTCTCCAGAAGGGGGGATGACCATCAGGCTCTGACCCACGCCAATCGCCACCTCGGCGCCCGCGTCGAAGACCTGGCCGCGCTTGATGGCCGGATCAGTCGATCTTACCACGATGTCGTCGTTGGCGAGCGCCGGGCCGCTTACATTTCCCGCAAAAGCCAATCCGATCAGTATGATATGTGTGAATCGTACCATGGGATGCGGCGTCGGACGGATCGCAGGTCGGTCGGAAGCTCGACCATAGGCCGCGCGCGGCAACCTGCACCATAACCCGTGTGGTCAGGTACGCGGTCGTCAAGCCGGGGGTTGCATTAGCGCGAACGAATCCAGCCTGCTCGCGATTGGGAAATGAGACGCCGGTTTGCAGAAGTCTTTGCGCCGAGTACATGACCAGTTATCTCGTTAAACCAGTCGTTTAAAGCAATATGCTCATGTTAACGCGGGGATGCGTGTTGGCCGCCGGTCGCGGGCTGAGGCGCGTGAGATGCCGGCGAGCGCGATCTCAAACCGCGACGCCTGCGGGGTCGACAGGTGGGTTGCAGATCCACGAAACACGCGGTCGCTTCACAGGGTTAGCACTCTATTCAGGGTACCGAAGCTCCACTGACGCGGGTAATGATTCGCGCGAGTGCGCGCTGGGAGAGGGTCGATGGGGGAGGGACGAGCGTCGCGGGTCGTCGGCGCGCTTTGCGCCGCCGCCGTGGTCCTGATCGGCGGCCTCGCCATCGGCTCCGGACGCGAAGCGACCGCCGCGCCTGATGCCGCTGTCAGAGCGACCCATGAGGGGGTCGCGTCCTGCGCCGGATCCACCTGCCATAGCCGTCAGGTCGATTCCGGCGTGAACGTGCGTCAGAACGA
>JAIXTR010000043.1 GCA_027483845.1 Caulobacteraceae bacterium
CCCCTGCCCGCATGGCCGTTCCCCGGCGCAGGGCGATCAGCCCGCGATCGCCGCGGCGTCCTGCTCGCCCGTGCGGATGCGCAGCGCGCTTTCCAGATCCAGAACGAAGATCTTGCCGTCACCGATCTTGTTGGTGTTGGCGCTGGACTGGATGGCCTCGATCACGGGCTGGACGATGTCCGAGGGCACCGCGATCTCCAGCTTCACCTTGGGCAGCAGTTTCACCTCGTACTCCGCGCCGCGATAGACTTCTGTCTTGCCGCGCTGCCGGCCATAGCCCCGCACCTCGGTGACGGTGAGCCCCGACGCCCCGGCCTCGGTGACGGCGTCCAGCACCGCGTCCAGGCGGCTGGGCTTGATGACCGCGATGATCAGTTTCATGCGCCCGTACGCCTCCGGTCCAACTCAGAATCCTGTCCCCAGCTAAGACCTTCGCCGCCCCGGCGCCAAGCGATCTCGCAGCGCCGGCGCCTCGGGCGCCCGCGAAACCGGCGCCGCGCCCGGCGCGCCGGCCAGGACAGGGCGCGCCGATCGCACCCGCGCGCGCTGCCCCTGGGGCTTCACGGCGAAGGTTTGCTTCACAGCCTCCATCAGCAGCAGGCCGGCGAATCCGGGCCACAGGCGCGAGCCGGCCTGCTCGAACCCTTCGGCCCAGCCGGCCATCCAGGTCACCGGCGGGACGTAGAGGGCGCGGGTCCAGCCGGACGGCTCAAGGTCGGCTTCCCGCATGAGTTCGATCAGCTGGCTGCGGCTGTAGGGACGGCCGTGACCGAAGGGGGTCTTCTCGGTGTTGGCCCACAGGCCGTTACGCGACGCGACGGTGATGATCGCGCGGCCGGACGGCGCCAGCACGCGCCAGACCTCGCGCAGAAAGCCGACGGGATCGGCGCTCTCCTCCAGGCCATGAACCACCAGGATGCGGTCGAACAGGGCGTTGGCGAAGGGCAGGCTGTCTTCGGGCGTCAGGGTCGACAGATTGCGACCGTCGGCCGGCCACACCTCGACGCCCTGTTGCGCGGGCATGGCGGCCACCACGCGGCGGGCGCGGGGCCGCAGGTCGCTGGCAAAGGGCGTCGCGTAACCCAACACCAGCACGTCGAGTCCCGCCACATCTCCCCAGGCCTCGGTCAGCTTGCGCTCGACCATGGCGCGCGCGGCCCGCCCCAGGTCGGAGGCGTAGAACTGGCGAAGCTCGAGCACGTCGCGGCGCATGCATGGATGGCTAGGCTCGACGGCGCGCGGTCGCCAGCCTAAATCGTAGCGCCCCTAGGAGTTTCGTCATGCCGTTGAGCATCCACCAGTTTGCGTGCCTGTCGGACAACTACGGGTTCCTGGTCCGTGACGAGGCCAGCGGCCGGACGGCCTGCATCGACACGCCCGACGCCGCGGCGGTGCTGCGCGAGCTTGAGGGGCTGGGCTGGGGCCTGGACCTGATCCTCAACACCCACTGGCACCCGGACCATGCGGGGGGCAACGCCGAGATCAAAGCGGCCACCGGATGCGCGATCGTCGGGCCCGCCGAGGTGACCCGCATCGCGCCGCTGGACCGCGAGGTGACGCATGGCGACGTGGTGGAGCTGGGCGAGACGCGCTTCGAGGTGATCGATTCCGGCGGTCACACCCTTGGGCACATCGCCTATTTCGACGCCGTCGACCGGATCGCCTTCGTCGGCGACACCTTGTTCGCCCTGGGCTGCGGCCGGCTTTTCGAGGGAACGGCCGAGCAGATGTGGGACAGCCTTCAGCGCCTAGCCGCCCTGCCCGACGACACCACGGTCTACTGCGCCCATGAGTACACCGCCTCGAACGCCCGCTTCGCGCTTTCGGTGGACGACAGCCCCGCTGTAAAGGCGCGCGCCGATGAGGTGTTCGCCGCCCGCGCGCGAGACGCGTGGACCGTGCCCACTACCATTGGCCTGGAGAAGGCCACCAATCCCTTCCTCCGCGCCCCTTTGCTGGCTGCCCAGGTCGGCGCGGCCGGCCAACCCGACGCCGCCGCGTTCGGCGCGGTCCGCGCGGCGAAAGACAGCTTCAAGGGCTAGGCCCGACCTAGGTTCCGCTCAGGACGAAGGGGGCCCAATAGACCGGGTCTCGCCACTTGCCGCCCTGCGAAAACTCGATCTGCGTCGCACGTAGAGCCTGCTGCGGGGTCTGGCCGGTCGCCATCTTCGCATAGAAGGCCTGCATGAAGGCGCTGGTGGCCTCGTCGGAGACGGGCCACAGGGTCGCCATGACCCCCTGCGCGCCGGCCTGATGCAAGGCCTGGGCAAGCCCGTAGACGCCCTCCCCGCTCGCCACCTGACCCAGCGCCGTCTCGCAGGCCGAGAGGACGACCAGCTTGGTCCCGCGAAGATCCAGCGACAGGGCTTCAAGCGCGGTGAGGATGCCTTCTAGACCTGCGCCTGCGGCAGGCGCGCGCATCCCGAGGTTCGCATTGGCGAAGGCGAGACCGGAGCGCGACAGCGACACCAGCGGATCGCCCTCCTGTCCGGATCCGGCCAGCCCGATCAGGAAGAAGCCGTGGGTCGCGAGATGGAGAACGGCGGGCGATCGCGTGGCCGTGACCGCTGCCTTGGTGGCCGCCGGCCCCGCCAGGAAACGGCTGGCGTAGCTCTTCGCCAACAGGGCGTTGACCCCCTCGCCTTCGGTCAGGGTGCCCGGCAGCGGCGCGAAGAAGATCTGATCGCTGCGTGTTCCGGTGACCCGCGCGATCGCACGGGTCCCCCCCGCCCCGCCCGGGGGCGCGCCAAAGGCGGGGTCGCCAACCACCAGCGCGGTGGTCGGCCGGGTGACCGCGCGCGCGGCCAGCAGATCGCGGGGGGCCGTGAGGGTCACCAGCTCATAGCGCGCGATCAGCGGCCGATCCTGTGGGTCGAGAAGCGCAGCCAGCGGCGTTACGTCGAGGATGTCATCCGGTCCTAGCAGGATCCGCGAAGCGTCGCCCAACCGTCCGGAGACCGGCTTCCACAACAGATCGTGCAGGCCGCGACTGGCCGCCTGCAGCTGGGCTGCCCGTGCGGGATCGCCCTCGTCCAGGAGCATGGCCATCCGGAAACGGGAGGCCGCCGCGCGGATCGGCGCGATGTCGTCCCACCACACCAGCTGGGGCGCGACGCCTGCGCGCGCCACCACAGCCACCAGACGTTCGCGTCCAGGCCCATCCGCGGAGTCGACGTCGCGGAACGCCAGGAAATCCACCAGGGCCTCGCCGGGCCGAAGCCTGGCCAGCAGCGCCTCCGGATCGGCCGCAAGACCTTGATCGCCGCCAGCCTTGCCCATCAGGGACGCGAGTTGCGCCTCCACGTCGTCGATCCGCCGTCGGACCAGCAGAGCCTCGGGACTTCCCGCTCGGTCACGCAGCGCCAGTTGCGCGAATTGGGCCCGCATCTGACGGAGCTGCGTCAGTAGGGCGGTGGTTGGCGCGTCGGTTCGGGTTAGCGCGCGGGCCCCGATGTCTCCCGCCACGCTGGCCAGCAGCCCCTTGTGCCGGAGCGAGATGCCCAACACCTGCGCCGCTGCGTCAGCGGGCGCGGCCTCGCGTATGGCCGAGAGATAGCGGTCCACGTTTTGCCGGTCGTCACGGAAGAACTGTCGGCGGCGGTCCTCGCTCACCGCCCACAGACGGCTTGTCAGGAATTCCCCGCCAAGGGCATGCCAATTCGACCAGACCTGAACCGCCGGCGCCGGCTGCCCCAACCCGCGGATCGCCCGCCCCAACGCCGCGAGCGACCGCAGGGCGTCGGGATGGCTTCCGCCGAAGACGACGCGCTGCAGGCCGAAGGTGGGCGCCAGCACCTGGACCGCATCCGCCGGGAGCCCCGCGTCGGTCAATAGCTCGCCAAGCTCGGTCGCCCGCGCCAGATCGGCGGCAGCCTCCAGAACGAGGCCTGACCTCCGGGTCGAATCGCCGCCGCCGCCCGACCCAGTCTCGTCGACATACGTCACCCGAGGATCTGCGAAACGCGCGCGCGCGGTCGTCTCTGCCCGCGCGATGGCCTGCGCCAGATCGCCCTCAACCGGCGTGCGCATGCAGTCGAAGACCTCCTCGAGGTCGGCCCCCACTTGGACCATCATTTGAGACAGGACGACCCGCGCCTCGTCACGCTTGCCCATCCGCAGCAGCAGCCGGGCCAGGTCAGGCGACGCTGCGCAGCAGGCGCGGTAGAGAGCCTCGGCTTCGGCGAGATGGCCCGCGGCCTCGGCGATCATCGCCTGCGTGGCGACAGTCTTGGTCCGAAGCTCGGCCAGACCGGCGGGCGGGCCGATGGCGGAGTTGTAGGCGGTACGCTCAACCTCGCGTTCCAGAGGCGCGGTGGCGGCCTGCTGAAGGCCCAGGGCCTCCTTGAAGCGCCCGGTGCTCAGATAAAAGGGCCCAAGAATCCGCTCCGCATTTGCCGTGCTGAAGGTATCGAAGGTGCGCTTGGCGGACTGCCAGGCGTCGCCGCCTACGGGGTATCCGTGGATCTGTTGGGAGAAGAGCAGCTGGTTGTCGGCGATCCGAGACTTGGCGATCTGTTGAAGGATCCGTTCCGCCTCATCCGGTCGCGTTGAGGCGTAGAGGCGCGCGAGGCGGATCTGAAGGTCCTGTGTGCGATAGATGGCCCCATCCCGTTGGGCGCGGGTCAATGGCGTCGAGATGCGCTGCTTCAGAAAGCGCTCGGCCTCGCCATAGCGTCCAGTGAACTCCAGGGTGTCGGCGATCGCGAGCTCGAACCTCAGGGTCCAACTCTGCTGCATGCCGTCTCGGGCGGCGCTATCGTTCATGTCCGCCGTCAGGCTGTCCAGGGCGTTGCCGTAGGACAGGGCCAGGAAATGGGCGGAGCGGCAGGAACGCGGGTCTCGGCCGGTTTGCCAAATGCGGCCGTAGAGGTTCGGATCCAATCCCTGGAACCGTCCGAGCAGCTTCAAGTCCGACAGCTGCTGCGGCGTCAACGCGCGGGCGATGCTCGCTTGGACCGTCGAGTCGCGGGCCGGTTTTCCCGCCATCGCCGCGGATGGTGGCGCCAGCAGCATCAGCGTGATGCCGATTTGACTGATCCAAGACCGGAGGCGACGCCCCCGCGTCCACGCCGCAAGCCGATGCATGGACAGTCTCCCCTCCGCCTCGCCGTCTCGCCTTTGATACGAGAGCGTGCGCGAAGGGACGCAACTGAATTGTACGGCGTGATGGCGTCGCGTCCGCGAAGCCAGCGAAAACGGCGCCGACGGCTACTTCCCGCGGGCGACCTTGATGATGCGTTCGGAGGACGGGCGGCCGGCGAGTCCCTGGGTCGGGGCGACCATGATGGTCAGGACGCCGTTCTTCAGCGCGGCCTGGGACTTCTTGCCCTCTTGGAACCGCACGCGGCTGATCTGGCCCAGCAGGGCGCGGCCGTCCTTGCGTTGGGACAGGCGGATGATCGCCACGCTGGCGACCACCGCGGCGTCGGCGATCAGGGCCGATGACGCCGGCGTGGCCTCGGCCTCGAACAGCAGCGGACGACGGGCGGCGCGGCTGGCGCGCAGGCTGGCCTGGGCGAGACGCTCGAACACCGCCTGCGGGCTCATGGGCGCCAGGCGCAGCGGCGAACCGCCGCCGGCCAGCGACACCGCCTCGCCGCTCGGCCGCTGGTCCGTGAACAGGGTGAAGCCGCCGAGGCGCGTGATCCTCAGGACCGGCTCGCCCAGATCGTTCTTATAGATCACGTCGCCGCGCGGTGCGGGATTGGGGGCCAGCACCCAGACTTCGGGGCTGTCCTCGAACTTGAGCATCGTGACCGGCTGGGTGCGGTCCAGGATGAAGACCCGGCCTTCCTCGGACACGTAGCGCGCGATTGCGGGGCCCGAGGCGTCGCCACCGCGATTCTTGAACAGGCCTTCGCGCAGCCGATCCACCGGCCCGGCGTGGGCCGGTAAGGCGATCGCCAGCGCCGCGACGCTCATCAGCGCCGCGTACCCTAGCCTCCTCGACGCCGTCTGCTCACCTGTCATGCCAAGCTAACAGATGCCTCTTGATCGGGGCGCTTTTTGGACGCCGGGGTGACCTTCACCCGACCAGGTATTGGCCGCCATTGAGTGAAAGAGTCGTTCCCGTAACATAGCCCGCGCGCTCGCCCGCCAGGAACGAAACGGTATCGGCGATCTCCTCCCCGCTGCCGAGGCGGCCGGCTGGAATCGGCGCAATGATCCCCTCCAGCACCTTGGGCGGCACGGCTTGGACCATCTCGGTGTCGATATAGCCGGGCGCGACGCAGTTCACCGTCACGCCCTTCTTAGCGTTCTCCAACGCCAGGGCCTTGGTGAAACCGATCACGCCGGCCTTGGCGGCCGAATAGTTGGTCTGGCCGATCTGGCCCTTCTGGCCGTTGATCGAGGAGATGTTGATGATCCGGCCCCAGCCGCGGTCGCGCATACCCTCGATAACCTGGCGGGTCATGTTGAACAGGCTGTCCATGTTCACGCGAATGACCTCGCTCCACTGCTCGGAGGTCATCTTGTGGAAGACGCCGTCGCGGGTGATGCCGGCGTTATTCACCAGGACGTCGATGGGACCGAGTTCGGCCTCGACCCTCTGCACCGCGGCTTGGCAGTCGGCGAAGTTCCCGACGTTGCCTTTGACCACCATGATGTCGAGGCTCTTGGCGCAGCTTGCCGCGGCTTCGTCGTTGCCGGAATAGCCGGCCGCCACCAGCATCCCGTCGGCCTTCAGCCGTTCGACGATCGCCCGACCGATGCCACGGGTTCCACCCGTGACCAGCGCAACCCTGGCCATTCCGTTCGTCTCCCTAAGTCGCCGTCTCCCGTTGATTCAGGCGTTCGGCAATCAGACCTTCTCCACGCACATGGCGACGCCCATGCCGCCGCCGACGCAAAGCGTCGCAAGGCCCTTGGTTGCGTCCGTGCGGTTCATCTCGTGCAGCAGTGTGGTCAGGATCCGGGCGCCCGAGGCGCCGATCGGGTGGCCGATGGCGATGGCGCCGCCATTGACGTTCACCTTCGCCGGGTCGAGGCCCAGCTCGCGCACCACGCAGAGGGATTGGGCGGCGAAGGCTTCATTGGATTCCACCAGGTCCAGGTCGGACACCTTCCAGCCAGCCCTCTCCAGCGCCTTGCGGCTGGCGGGGATCGGACCGGTGCCCATGATCTCGGGATCGACGCCGGCATGGGCCCAGGAGGCGATGCGAGCCAGGGGCTTCAGCCCCCGCTTCTTGGCCTCCTCAGCGCTCATCAGCACCAGCGCCGCGGCCCCGTCGTTCAGGCCCGAGGCGTTGGCCGCGGTGACCGAGCCATCCTTGGTGAAGGCGGGCCGCAGACCCGACACGCTGTCCAGCGTCGCGCCGTGACGGATGTACTCGTCCTTGTCGACCACCGTGTCGCCCTTGCGGCCCTTGATGGTCACCGGCGCGATCTCGCCGTCGAACTTGCCCGCCTTCTGCGCCGCCTCGGCCTTGTTCTGCGAGGCCACGGCGAAAACGTCCTGGTCTTCACGGGTGATCTGCCAGCGGGCGGCGATATTCTCGGCGGTCTGGCCCATGTGATAGCCGTGGAAGGCGTCCCACAGGCCGTCCTTGATCATGGTGTCGACGAAGCCGAAGTCGCCCATCTTCTGGCCGTTGCGGATGTTCCCGGCGTGCGGCGACTGGCTCATGCTCTCCTGGCCGCCGGCGATGACGATGCTGGCCGAGCCGTCCTTGATCTGCTGGGCGCCCAGGGCGACCGCGCGCAGGCCGGAGCCGCACAACTGGTTCAGGCTCCACGCCGGGCTCTCGATCGGAATGCCGGCGTTCACCGCCGCCTGGCGCGCAGGCCCCTGGCCCTGACCGGCCTGGAGCACCTGGCCCATGATCACCTCTTCCACATCGGCGGCCGAGATCCCCGCCCGCTCGACGGCGGCCTGGATGGCGATCTTGCCGAGTTCGTGGGCCGGCAGGCTGGAAAGCGCGCCGTTGAACGACCCCACCGGGGTGCGTGCTGCGGAGACGATGACGATGTCGCTCATGGCGGATCCCTGCGTTGTCTTGGGCGGTCCTGATCTCTTCTATCAGCCCCGAGCCTGGGGAGGGCAAGACCGCCCGCGCAATTGGTTGATGTCCTTTGCTTATGCGCTCGCATCCGCGATAGTGCGATGCAGAAAGGCCGGCGAGTCTTCGATCGGCCGCGTAAGGGATTAGGGATGGCCGACAGCCAGGAGACCAGCGCCCAGGGGAGTCCCACCGGCGAAAAGGTCGTCATCAAGAAGTACGCCAACCGGCGGCTCTACAACACCGCGTCGTCCAGCTACGTCACGCTTGAGCATCTGTCCGAGATGGTGAAGCAGGGCGTCGACTTCGTGGTCTATGACGCCAAGACCAACGAGGACATCACCCGGTCGGTCTTGACCCAGATCATCTTCGAGGAAGAGAGCCAGGGGCAGAGCCTGCTGCCGATCCAGTTCCTGCGTCAGTTGATCGGCTTCTACGGCAATTCGATGCAGGCCTTCCTGCCCAGCTATCTCGAACTGTCGCTCGCCAGCTTCACCCAGCAGCAGGAGCGGCTGCGGACCCAGCTGTCCAGCTTTGGCCAGGCCGGCGGCGCCGCCAACTACGAAGAGCAGATCCGCCAGAACCTGCAGCTCTTCGACCGGGCGATGAAGATGTTCTCGCCGTTCGCCTATGTCCCGACCGCAGCCCCCCGCGCGGACGAGCCGACGCCTGCCCCGGCGCCTGCGACAAAATCGGACTCTGACGGTAATGAGTCATTAACCCTCTTGCGAAAGCAGATGGCGGAGATGCAAGCTCAGCTGGATAAGCTGGCGAAAGGCTAAGTTGCGGCCTGCCAATTGCAGGTTGTGCGACAAGATGTCTCGAATTGACCGCATCCAGAACGCGGTCTCGGCGCGGAGAGCGTCGAGGACCGAAACCGACCGGCCCGAAGCGGCCGAGACTGTCGGCGGCTCGAATCTCCCCGTCCCCATCACGCCCGTCGATCCGCCGCGCACATTCCGCGACGACCGGCGTCGCGGCTATGTCGAGGTGGCGGCCCAGATCATCGGCCAGCA
>JAIXTR010000388.1 GCA_027483845.1 Caulobacteraceae bacterium
CCCTCCTGCATCGCCGCGGTGATGTCACGCTCCAGGCCGACCGCGCCGGTCACGACCGCGTTGGCGGGCGCCTTCCAGACGCCGCGCTCGATATCGGTGCGGGCGAAGATCGCGCAGGCGAACCCGGAGGGCGGCCGGGCGACCGGCGCGCCGCCCCGCGGGTCGGCGGCCAGCACCCACGGATAGTAGAGCGCCGCATGGCGGCTGTCGTAGGCGGCGCGGAAGGCTTCGACCTCGGCGACGGTCGCGGCCTGCGGCGGGTCCAGCACGGCGAAGCGATGCCGGCCCCGGGCCTCGACGTGATCCAGCAGCAGGCGGGTGACGGCGTCGGTCGCGACGCCGGGGGCGGCCAGCACCGCGATCTCGGGAAGGTCGTCGAGCCCGGCCAGGGCGGCGGCGAAATCGTCCGGCGACCCGTCCGGCGGGGTGGGCGCCACGTACAGCCGCCGGCCGCCGCCCGCGAAGAACGCCCAGGCCGCGTGGGCCAGGTGGTTCGGCGCCGCGCCGCCGTCCGCCAGCATCAGGTCGTCCAGGCCGCCGTAGATCGCCGCGAAGTCGGCAAAGGCGGCGAGGGGCGGATGGTCGCCCTCGCGGACCGGCAGCGCCAGGGTCGGGCCGATGAAGGCGGTCACCGACGTCGGCGCGCCCACGACCGTCTTGGTGCGGAAGCTGGTCTCCTCCAGATAGACGCCGGGGGCGGAGTAGGTCGGCATGGGGGCATGTTGCGGGCGCCCCGGCGCGACGGCAAGGTTTGGTGGCGCTCGCGTTTCTGGTGGCGAGGCGCGGGCGCGGGCATTACTGCCCATCGCATGACTGAACCCCATCCCTCCGGCGGCTACATCCTGGACGAGCTCGCCGTCGGCATGACCGCCGAAAAGCGGATCACCGTGACCGAGCAGCGGATCCGCCAGTTCGCCGAGGCCTCGGACGACTTCAACCCGGTGCACATGGACGAGGCGTTCGCGTCGAAGACGGCCTACCGGGGCCGGATCGCGCACGGCCTGCTGTCGGCGTCGTTCGGCTCGGCGGTCGTGGGCACGATCCTGCCGGGGGCGGGGGCGATCTACCTCGGCCAGACCCTCAACTTCCATAAGCCGGTGCGGATCGGCGACGTGGTGGTGGCGCGCGCGACGGTGGCGTCGATCGACGAGGCGGCGGCGCGGGTCGTTCTGCGCTGCGACGTCCATGTCGATGGCGAACTGGTCATGGACGGCGAGGCCACGGTGCGGGTGCCGCGCCGCCGCCGGCCGTCGAAGACGCAGGCCGACTAGCAGGCCGGCTGCGAGGTTTCTCGCCCGGCGGTGGCCCGCTTTCCGGCGGGTCTGCGCATCTCCCCTTGAAGGCCGGATCCCGAGGTCGGGTCGGCGGATCAAAGGGGTGCATCTCATGTTCGGATCGAAGATTTCTGGCCGCGCGCTGGCCGCCGGGTTGACCCTGGCGGCGATGGTGGCGGGCGGCGCGCAGGCGGCGACCCACGCGCTGACCCTGAGCGGCAGCGCGCTCGACATCACCACCAACACCTTCACGTTCGACGGCGTGACCTATGAGACCGGGGCGCTGGAGCTGACCGGGTTCACCCCGTTCACCCTGGCGGACGGCGACACCATCGAGGCGACCGTCAACATCACTTCGGGGCCGCTGTTCCCGTTCATTGTGCCGTCGCGCGACCAGATGTTCTTCGGCCTGAACTTCGCCGACATCTCGGGCGGTGCGCAGCCGGTCACCGCGACCTCGACCGGGACCTTCACGTTCGACGGCGGCCCGCAGGTCGGTGCGGGCTGCGGCAACTGCACCAGCCTGATCTACGGCCAGAACGGGGGCACGCTGTTCTTCACCAACCTGGCGGCGTCGGGGTCGTTCACGATGGACAGCCCCTATGAGATCAACAGCATCACCGTCAGCTACCAGGTGAACAACACCGGCGTCGCCGCGGCGCCGGAGCCGGCGAGCTGGGCCCTGATGATCACGGGGTTCGGCGGGGCGGGGATGATGCTCCGGCGGAGCCGCCGTTCGTTCGTCCGCACCAGCGGGCCTGCGACTGGCGCAGCAGTTTGAGCGCCGCGGCGTCGTCCAAGGCGGCGTAGCGGCCGTTGCGCTGCAGGTCGCCGAACACGACGTCGGCGGCCGCGTAGCGCTCGCACGCCTGGCGCACCCGGCCGGCGGCCGTCTCGGCGTCGCCCAGGGACGCCAGCGACACCGCGTAGTCGCGGGCGTACATGACGATGTCCGGGCGCGCCGTCATGCGCTGGCGGCGCGCCTCGGCGGCTCGGGCCAGGATCGGCACGGCCTGGTCCGGCCGGCCCATGGCCGCCAGGGCCTGAGCGTAGGCGGTCGCCGACAGGTCGGCGGCGCGGATGGCGTCGGCGTCGGCCGGGTCGAAGGCCACCACGGCGCGGGCCTCGGCGTCGCCCTGCTTGAGGATGGCGGCGGCTTCCGTGACCGCGCCGGCGTCGATGAGGGTCGTGCCCAGCGCCCATCGTGAGCGGGGCAACTGGCGGCGCAGGATCGGATCGTCCGGCCAGCGCCGCGCCGCCGTCTCCAGCAGCGCCATCGCGGCCCGATAGGCGGGGACCGCCGCCTGGGCGCCGTCGGCGTAATAGGCGCTCTCGCCCAGAGCGTCCTGCAGCACCGCCTCGCTCAGCATCGCCCGGCGCGGGTCTTTCGGTGGCGGGGCGGCGAGGCCGGCCCGGGCGGCGGCCGTGGCCTCGCGGTAGCGCCCTTGCCAGATGCGCAGGGCGGACAGTTCGGTCTGCCAGTCGCGCTGCAGGTCGGCGATCGGGGCGGTGGGGTGGAAGATCAGGCCGCGGGCTTCGTCCAGGTAGCGCTCGGTCGTCGGAAAATCGTTGTCGACCATCACGATGAGGTGGGCCTGGGCCAGCCGGGTCTCGGCGCGCAGGCGTCGGCCCGTCTCGCCGGGGATGGCGACGGCCAGCGCATAGGCGCTCGCCAAATTGCGCCTGGCCCGCTCGGGCTGGGCCAGGTTGGGGCGGCCAGGACGACCCTGGACCTCGGCCAGGCGCAGCAGGCCGCGGACGGACTCGGCCTTGACCTCCAGCGGGGCGTCCGGGCTGCGCGCCAGCCGGTCGAGGTACGCCTGCGACACCTGGGCGGCCTCGTTGCGCAGGGCCAGCGACTGGGGCTGCCGGTCCAGGCGCTCGCCCAGGTCGAACAGCAGGTAGCGGGCGGCGCCCCGGGCCTGCTCGAACCGGGCGCGGGCCTCGGCCTCCGCCTGTTCGGCCCGCAGGTAGCTGACGGTGGAGACGACGGTGGCGGCCGAAAGGACGACGAACGCACCCGCGACCAGGCCCACGCCCCACCGATGGCGGGCGACGAACCTGGCCGCGCGATAGGTTGCGCCGTCGCCGGCGCGGGCGGCCACCGCCCGGCCGTCGCGCCAGCGGCCGAGGTCGGCGATCAGGTCCGCCACGCTGCCGTAGCGGTCGAGAGCCTGGGGCGCGCGGGCCTTGGCGGCGATGGCGGTCAGGTCGGCGTCGCGCGCCAGGCCGATCAAGTCCTGCAGCAGCACGCCCAACGCATAGACGTCGTCCGCGACGACGGGGGCCGCGCCGGCGATGCGCTCGGGGCTCGCGTACTCGGGGGTCATGGGCGAATGACCCTCGACCTCCTCGTCCAGCAGCCGGGCGATGCCGAAGTCCAGAAGGCGCACGCGGCCCGCCTCATCGACCAGGATGTTCGAGGGCTTGAGGTCGGCATGGACGATCAGGTGGGCGTGGGCGAACTGCACCGCCTCGGCGGCCTGGACCACGCGGGCGACGGTCTCGCGCAACGGACGACCGGCGCACGCGGCGTCGACGGGGCGACCGTCCACATATTCCATCACCAGCCAGGGCGTGCCCTCGTCCAGCCTACCGCCGTCGAGCAGACGGGCGATGTTGGGGTGTTCCAGCCGGGCGAGGATCCGCCGCTCCTCGGCGAAGCGGCCGGCGGCCAGGGGCGCGAGATGGCTCCAGAGCAGCTTGATGGCGACGGTCTGGTCGAACAGCCCGTCGTCGCGGACGGCGCGCCAGACCTGGCCCATGCCCCCCTCGCCGATCCGCTCGACCAGGCGGAAGGGGCCGATCCGCTCGGGGGGCGGCCCCAGCGGGGCTCGCGCGGCGGGGAAGTCGGTGGGCATGGCGCGACCGGCGCCGGCGGCGCTGCGCTCGAGGGCTTCGACGCGGGCGACGACCGCCGTGGCGGCCCGGCCGAGGACGCGCTGGCGAAACCGGCTGTCCCCGGGCCGGTCGCTCAACCGCTCGAACAGCGCCAGGGCCTGGCGTTCGCCCTCAGGCGTCTGCGGGGGCAAGGTAGTCGATGAGCCAGGCGCGGGCCGCCTGCCAGCGGCGCTTGACGGTGCGCTCGGGCAGGCCGGTGGCGCGGGCGGTCTCCTCGACCGTGAGGCCGAGGGTGAAGCGCAGCTCCACGACGCGGGAATGCTCGGACGAGAAGGCCTCCAGGGCTAGAAGCGCGCGGTCGAGATCCTCGACGTCGATCACCTGATCCTGCTGGCCGCCAGGAAACTGGGTAAGGACGGGCGGCGCCATCCGCTTGGCGGCGCGGAACCGGCGGGCCTCGTCGATCAGCACGCGACGCATGGTGCGGCCGGCGACGGCCAGCATGTGACCCTCGTCGTTGATCTGGCCGGGCATGGACTGGATCAGGCGCAACGACGCCTCATTGACCAGGTCGGTGGGCTGTAGCTTCAGGCGCATGCCGTCGCCGACCATGATGGCGCGGGCCATGCGGCGCATGTCCTCGTAGCAGGCCGCCAGCAGCCGCTCGTACGGCACGGGCCGAGCGTTCGCGATCTCCGCCTCTGGACTGGTGACGCGCCCCATGCCGGTCATTGTTCATCGAACGCGTCATTTCACAAGGCGGCGCGCCTTTGGGGCGAGCAACTCGCCCGGTGCGGGCGAGCGGGTGCAGCGCCTTTAGGCGCCGTTCGCCGGGTTCACCGACACCCAGGCGGTCGGGGTCGTCGCCGTGGTGTCCGAGACGGCCTAAGGTGTGGCGTGGGGCCTCGGCCGCGACCGCCCTTGCGGAGACACGCCATGAGCTACGGATTCCTCGATATCGCCGTGACCCCCAGCGTCCGGGCGGCGCAGGCCGCCAATGGCGCGGCCGGGCTCTTTGACAATCCCGGATCGACCGCGCCTTCGACCGGTTCACGCCGAGCGAGCAGGCGTTCATCGCCGAGCGGGACAGCTTCTACATCGCCACCGTCTCGGAGACGGGATGGCCTTATGTGCAGCATCGCGGCGGACCGCCGGGCGTCCTGCGCGTGCTGGACGAGCGGACGCTGGCGTTCCCCGATTTCCGGGGGAACCGGCAGTACCTGACGCTGGGCAATGTGGCGGCCAACGACCGGGTCTGTCTGTTCCTGATGGACTA
>JAIXTR010000642.1 GCA_027483845.1 Caulobacteraceae bacterium
GTCTCGGAGAACGAGACCACGCTGCCGCGCGTCACGCCGTCGAGACCCTCGTAGCCGAACCGGACGGTGCGGTCCGTGATCTCCGGGGCGAAGACCCGGCCTCGGGCGCGACGCCGCGCCCCGCGCACCTCGAACATGTCGTGGAAGTCCGCCGCGAACTTGATGACCAGCGGCAGGGTCATCGGTTCGGTGCTGTAGTTGGTGAGGCTCACGCGCTCATAGAGCCGTTCGCTCCACAAGAAGCGCTTGCGCTCCAGGTGGACCACGCCCGGCGGGGCCATCGGTCCGGATGGCACGGGGATGGCGCGGTTGAGGCCGTGCGAGGTGAAATAGACGTTGTCCTGGCTGATCGCCCCCGACAGCAGCGTGGGCGCCTTGTCGCCGAGGGTCAGTTCCCAGCGCGACAGGATCCGGGTGTCGTCGTGGAACAGCCCGTCAGCCGCCCCGGCGATGTCACCATGGCTATCGGCTACGATGAAGGTGTCGCGGTCCTTCAGCGCATAGAGCCGCTGCGGGATCCGGGGCTCCTCGATGTCGCCCCACTCGACGGGCGTCGTATGGGACGGGGCGAGATCGTTCATCGCGACCCCTCGATCATGCCGCCTCGGTCAGCGGCTGGGTGCGAGAGAGACGCTCGTAGATGTCGAGGTACCGGCGGGCCATGGCGGCTGCCGAGAACCGCTCCTCGAACCGCGCCCGGATCGCGTGACGATCCAGTTCGGTCAGCCGCGCGACAGCTTCGCGAGCTTCAGCTTCCGAGCGGACGATGAAACCGGTCACGCCATGCTCGATGACCTCCGGTACGGATCCGTTCTCCCAGGCGATCACGGGCGTGCCGCAGGCCATCGCCTCGATCATCACCAGGCCAAAGGGCTCCGGCCAGTCGATGGGGAACAGCAGCGCGTCGGCGCCCCCCAGGAAATCCGACTTCGCGCCGTCTCCGATCTCGCCGATGAAATCCACGAGCGGATTGTCCAGGAGCGGATGGATGACCTCTTCGAAATAGGCGCGGTCGGCGTTGTCGACCTTCGCGGCGATCTTCAGCGGCCGACCGGCCGCCGTGGCGATGGCGATGGCCCGGTCGGGGCGCTTCTCCGGGGAAATCCGGCCGAGAAACGCCAGATATCCCTGCGGGGTGGGGTTGAAGCGGTACAGCTCGGTCGACATGCCGTGGTGGACCGTCGCGGCCCAGTTCGCGAAGGGCAACGGCCGGCGCTGGTCGTCGCTGATCGACACCAGGGGGTACTGCGGCCATCGCCTGTAGACGGCGGGAAGGTCCTTCAGATCCAGCCGACCGTGCAGGGTGGTGAGCGTCTTCTGCGGCATGTCCTCGAACATCGGGAACTGGATCATGTCGGTATGGAAGTGGATGACGTCGAACTCCGCTGCCCGCCGACGCACCTCGGCCAGCTGGTTGAGGTGGGCGGCGAGGTCCGACTTGAGGGGGGCCGGGTCCAGGCGAATGGCCTGATCGCGAACGGCCGCCAGCGTGCCCAGGGTTTCGGCGTCGGCGCTGGAGAACAGGGTCACATCGTGGCCAAGCGTCACCAGGGCGTCGGTGAGGTGGGCGACCACACGTTCCGTTCCGCCGTACAGGCGGGGCGGGACGGCTTCGTACAAGGGGGCGACCTGGGCGATACGCATGCTGACACATCCTCCGCGCCGCGCCGCCGCAACGCCCGTTATCCGGAACTAGGACGCCAACCGGGGCTGGAGGTTCCACGTTGTTCGCGAAAAGCCGCGCGCGCCGGGCGCCCGAGACGCGTCCGGCGCGTTATGAGGCAGGGATGATCGAGACCTTCACCAACGGCGACGCCCTGGCCGATGCCGCGGCCGACGCCATCATCGGCCGGTTGACCGAGGCGCTCGGGGCGCAAGGGCGCGCGAGCCTCGTGGCGACGGGCGGCCGTTCGCCCGGCCCCGTCTACGACCGCCTGTCCCGGGCGGACGCCATCGACTGGACCCGCGTGATCGTCACCCTGTCGGACGAGCGCTGCGTCGCACCGGATGACGCCGCCTCGAACGCGCGGCTCGTGCGCGAACGGCTTCTGACGGGGGCTGCCGGCAAGGCGCACCTGCTGCCGCTCTGGCCCGCGCCCGCCGCCGAGGCTCTGGCGGCGATCCAGCCCTTCGACGCCGTCATGCTGGGCATGGGCGAGGATGGCCACGTCGCCTCGCTGATCCCGGGCGACCCAGGCCTTTCGGCGGGCCTTACGTCGATCGACCCGATCCGCTCTGTCCCTGAAGGCCTCGGCAAGCCGCCCGTGGCGCGCATGACGCTGACCCTTAGCGCGCTGTTGAATTCGCGGGCCATCTTCCTCTTGGTCGCGGGGGAGGCTAAGCGCGACGTCATCGGACGCGCGATGGCCGGCGAGGATCTGCCGGTCGGGCGGCTGATCTCGCAATCCAAGGCGCCCATCCGCATCTTCTGGACCCCGGACGGAGGTTGAAATCCATGCATCCCGTGACAGCCGAGGTCACCCAGAGGATCGTCGCGCGCAGCCGCGACACCCGCGCCGCGTACCTCTCGCAGATGGAGGCGGCCCGGCAGGCTGGTCCTGGCCGCGGCAAGCTCTCCTGCGCCAACTGGGCCCACGCCTTCGCCGCGTCGCCGGATGGCGACAAGCAGCGGATGCGCAATCCGACCGCGCCGAACGTGGCCATCGTCTCGGCCTACAACGACATGCTCTCGGCCCATCAGCCCTACGAGCGCTTTCCGGACATCCTTCGTGAGGCGGCGCGCGAGGTCGGGGCCACCGCCCAGTACGCTGGCGGCGTGCCGGCCATGTGCGATGGCGTCACCCAGGGCCGGCCGGGGATGGAGGTCTCGCTCTTCAGCCGCGACGTCATCGCCATGGCGACCTCGATCGCCCTGACCCACGACGCCTTCGACGCCGCCGTGATGCTGGGGATCTGCGACAAGATCGTGCCGGGACTGTTCATCGGTGCGGCCGCTTTCGGACACCTGCCGACGATCTTCGTGCCCAGCGGCCCGATGACCTCCGGCATCTCCAATTCGGAGAAGGCCCGGGTCCGCGCGCTCTACGCCGAAGGTAAGGCGACGCGCGACGAGCTGCTCGACAGCGAGATGAAGAGCTACCACGGGCCCGGCACCTGTACCTTCTACGGCACCGCCAACTCCAACCAGATGATGATGGAGATGACGGGGCTTCACCTGCCGGGCGCCGCCTTCGTCAGCCCGAACACCCCGTTGCGCGACGCCCTGACGGCGGCTGCGCCCAAGCGGGCGGTGGCGATCCGCGATGGCGGAAACGAGTACACGCCGTTCGCCGCGGTGGTGGACGAGAAGAGCCTGGTGAACGCCATCGCCGGCCTCCTGGCGACGGGCGGCTCGACCAACCATA
>JAIXTR010000282.1 GCA_027483845.1 Caulobacteraceae bacterium
AGCGCCTCCAGCATCTGCTTGCGCGTGGTCTCGCCGCGGTTGCCATGCAGACGCTGGGGCAGGGTGGCGTAGGCCCAGATGCCGAGGGCGCCCGAGGCGATCACCAGCATCATCAGGACGTAGGCGAGGGTGTGGACGTTCCAGCCAAACTGGAAGCCGGTATGGAGGGTCGCCAGCACCGTCAGTGACAAACCCAGGTACACATGGGCAGAAACCCAGGCCTTGAGTGAGTAGTGGCCGCTGGTGATGACCCGCTTGCGGATTCCCAGGCAGGCCAGCCCGACGATCAGTCCGGCGCTGAGCGCGCCAAGCAGATAGCCGAGCCAGCTGCCGCCGCTGGGCGGCTCCTGCAACCGGGCCGCCACGAAGAAGTAGACCGCGACCACCACCAGACACAGCAAGGCGGCGATCTGCGCCCAGCGGAATCCCTTGTGCCGCAGAAATCCCTCGTGGGTCCTCTGCCTGACGCGTTCGGTATGCCCCCCGGCGGTTGTCACGCGATCACCCGGCGCCTCTGTCGATCCGCGCCACCGACAGGAAGGCGTCGGGCGACACACGGATCGCGGCGCCGGTGGGGCAGGCGCGGACGCAGGCCGGTCCGCCCGCCTTGCCCGAGCACATGTCGCACTTGATGGCGAGCTTCGGCGACTCCGCGCCGCCGCCCGTCTTGGCCGCCTTCTTGCGCCATTCGTAGTCCGGCTGGCCCGGCCCGGGGCCTTTGCCGAACAGCATCCAGGAGAACAGTGAGGGCTTGGGCGGCGGCGGACGGTCCATCTGGATCACGCCGTAGGGACAGGCCCGCTGGCAGTTTCCGCAGCCGATGCAGGTGTCGGAGATGAACACCTCGCCGTCCGGACCGCGCCGGATCGCGTTCGGCGGGCAATCGCTCATGCAGTGCGGATGTTCGCAGTGCCGGCAGGAGGTGGGGACATGGATGTTCGCGAAGGTGGTCCCCGCCTCGCGGTTCAGGCGGCTCAGACCATCGTGGCTGTCGGCGCACGCCTTCTCGCAGTTATCGCAGCCGACGCAGAGGCTCTCGTCGATGAGCAACACGTCCGTCGCCTCGCCGATCCCCTGCTTGATCAGGAAGTTCGCAACGGACGAGTACATATCCACCGCGCCGCCGAACTCTTCCTTCTGCTCTTCGATGAAGGCGTTGATCTCGCGGCGGGCCTTCATCTCGGCCTGCATCCGTTTGGCCAGTTCGGGCTTGCGGGCCAGCAGGGCGCGGAACGGTTCAGCCGGCAGCTTGACGACCGTGGAGCGGATCGCCGCCTTTACCGTGGCGACGCGCGGCGCGCGCTCCATCATCGCCATTTCGCCGGAATAGGACCCGGCCGGCACGTAGGACATGAACACCGACTTCCCGCCGAGGTTCTTCTCCACGATCATGGAGCCTGAGCGGATGATGTAGAGATCGTCCGAGATATCGCCTTCGTTGATGATCGCCTGACCGGGGCGAACCTCCATCACCTCGGCGCCGGCCAGGACCTCCGAGATGTCCGCCGGGGTCAGGCCCGACTTGAAGATCTGGAGCACCTGACGTTCGCTGGTGATGCGGTTCACGGTGTCCCGGGCCTCAGGCACCTGGGCCATCAGCTTCAGCGCGGCCATCCGCGGGATTTCGATGCAGATCGTCGGCTCCGACGCCCGGATCGTCGAACCCCGCTTGCGCCCGGAGATCAGGCCGACCTCCCCGAAGATCGAGCCCGCACCGATCGGGACTGTGATGTTCGGATTGCTGGGGTCGACCTCCACCTTCACCGCGCCATCGGCAATGCCGAACACGGACGAGCCCTGGTCGTTGCGAATGAAGATCGCCTCGCCCGGCTTGTAGGCCCGCACCTCGGAGTCGAGCAGGAACTCCCGCATCTGCAGGGGCGACAGGCCGTTCAGGATTTCCACCCGGCTGCGCAGGAACTCCAGCCACTGGGAGACCGAAAGCAGGCCGGGCAGCCCCTTGAGCTTGTCTTTCAGCAGCGGTTCGTCGGCTGGCTCCAGGTCGGTCACGCCGGCGATGAACTCCACCACGTCGTAGCCCTGGTTCATGCAGTGCTTGATCAGCGGGTAGCCCGCGAGCGCGCCGATCACGTAGATGCCGGGTTTGCTGCTGCTCTCGAAGGTATGCGTCAACGTGGGGAAGGCGCTGGGGGAATCGCTGGCGAAACTCAGGCCGGCCGCCTCGATGAACTTGCGGGGCGGCGAGGCGCCCATACGTGCGATGATCCGGTCGCACTTGTAGCGGGACGAGCCCTGCGGCGTGTCGACCGTGATCCAGCCGGGCTCCACCACGCTGGGCGAGGTCTCCGTCATGATCGTGATGCGACCGGCGTCGCGGGCGGCCGTCAGATTGTCGACGTTGGCCTTCTTGGCGCGGGCGAAGTCGGCCGAGCGGTTGAGGATCGTGACCGTGTTGCCCTGGGCGGCGTCGGCGGCCAGGCCCAGCGCGTTTTCGATGCCGGCGTCGCCGGAGCCGACCACGAAGATGTGCTCGTCGGTGTACTCGCCCGGATCGTCGAGCTGATACTGCACGTGCGGCAGGTGGGACCCCTCGCAGCGCATCAGGTTCGGGTTCCCCTGCGTGCCGATGGCCAGGATGATGGTTTCGGCGCGGACCGGCTCGCCCTTGGCCACCTCGATCGTGAAGTCGCCCTTTTCGCCGGTGATCGACTTGGCCTCGGCGTTGAACCGGACATTGACCCCGGCCGCACGGGCGTCCTCGTTCCACTGTGCGAGGATCTTCTCACGCTTGCCCGCGTCGAACTGGCAGTCGGCGCGAAGCACCAGCACGGCGGGCGTCGCCATGACGTGCTTGCCCTTCTGGTAGCGGAAGATGGTGTCTGAGAGGTGGTCGGTCTTCTCAAGCAGGATGTGCGAGAGGCCCTTGTTGGCGGCATGCGCTGCGGCGCTCAGTCCCGCGGGACCGGATCCGATGATCGCGATCTTGTAGACTTCCGACATCGCCCCATACGCCCCCAGATCAGCCACGGGTCAATCCTGACCAGGCCGCACGCGCTAAGCCTTCACGCTCCCTCTCAGCTTTGGCAGAGTAACATTTCCGATCCGCTGCGAACGCGCTACCACGCGACGCAGGTCGGAGGGGAGCACAAAGTCCATGTTGGCGGAAGTCGGTCAGTTCGCGCTGATCCTCGCCCTGCTGCTGTCGTTGGTGCAGGCGGCGGCCCCGCTTTGGGGAGCCCATCGTGGCGATGGCGTGCTCATGGCGGTCGGCCGCCAAGCGGCGCTGCTCCAGGCCTTGTTCGTCGCCCTCGCATTTGTCTGCCTCGCCTGGGCGTATGTCGTCTGCGACTTCTCCGTGGCCCTGGTCGCCCAGCACAGCCACACGACGCAGCCGGTGGCCTACAGATTCGCTGCGACCTGGGGCAGCCACGAGGGCTCCATGCTTCTCTGGGTGCTCATCCTCGCGATCTATGGCGGCGGGGTCGCCTTCTTCGGCGGGACGCTGCGCGAAACCCTGCAGGCGCGGGTGCTGGGGATTCAGGGCGTGCTCGGCGCGGCCTTCCTCGGTTTCCTGCTCTTCACGTCCAACCCGTTCCTGCGCCTGTCGCCCGCGGCCCTGGAGGGGACGGAGCTCAATCCGCTGCTGCAGGACCCGGGCCTCGTCTTCCATCCGCCGCTCCTCTACCTGGGGTACGTCGGGTTCTCGGTGTCGTTCTGCTTCGCCGTCGCCGCGCTGATCGAGGGACGGGTGGACGCGGCCTGGGCGCGTTGGGTGCGCCCTTGGGTGCTCGCGGCGTGGATCCCTCTGACGGCCGGCATCACGCTGGGCAGCGCGTGGGCCTATTACGAGCTGGGCTGGGGCGGCTGGTGGTTCTGGGACCCGGTCGAGAACGCCTCGCTGATGCCCTGGCTGCTCGGCACGGCGCTCCTGCATTCCGCCCTGGTCCTTGAGCGGCGCGGGGCCTTGGTCAGCTGGACGATCCTGCTGGCCATCCTGACCTTCTCGTTGAGCCTGGTCGGCACGTTCCTCGTGCGCTCGGGCATTCTCACCAGTGTCCACGCCTTCGCGGTGGACCCCGAACGGGGCGTCTACATCCTGGGCATCCTGGCGGCGACGACCGGGCTGTCGCTGGCGCTCTACAGCTGGCGGGCGCCGGCCCTGCGCTCGGGCGCCCTGTTCCAGCCGCTGTCCCGGGAGGGTGGGATCACCCTGAACAACCTGTTTCTGACCGCCCTGACGGCCACGGTGTTCCTAGGAACGTTCAGCCCGGTCTTCATCGAGATGATCAACAACGACAAGATCTCGGTTGGTCCGCCGTATTACGCGAAGACCTTCGTGCCTCTGGCGATCCCGCTGCTGGCGCTGGTGGTGTTCGGCCCGATGCTGAACTGGAAACGCGACGAAGTCCGAAAGGTCCTGACGCGGCTTCGCGCGCCCGCGATCATCGCCGGCCTGGCGCTGCTGGTGGCGCTCGTGTTCGGGGGGCCGAAGGGCCTGGCGACCGCCGGTGGGGTGGCGCTTGCCGTCTGGCTGTTGGCGGGCTCGCTTTGGATTCTGAGCCGTCGCTGGTGGGCGGGTCGCGCCTATCTGGGCCGCGCCATCCGCACCACCCCCCGGTCCATCGTCGGCCTTGTCGTCGCCCACGCCGGCCTGGGCCTTCTGACGCTTGGGATCACCGGCGTCACCGCATGGGACAGCGACAAGGTGCTGACCATGAAGGTCGGGGACAGCGTCGCCTTCGCCGGCCGGACCCTCAAGTTGGCTGACTACGAGATGGTTGACGGACCGAACTACCAGGCCAAGCAGGCGCGCTTTTCGGTTACTGACCCGACGGGGGGCTACGTCCTTCGCAGCGAGAAGCGCTGGTTCCCATCCGCCCAGTCGCAGACGACGGAGGCGGGCATCCGGGTCAGCCCGCTGGGCAACCTCTATGTGTCGATCGGCGAGGAGTCGGAGGCCGG
>JAIXTR010000089.1 GCA_027483845.1 Caulobacteraceae bacterium
CGGAGGCCGTGGCGAAGATCTATGAGCCGGCGGTCCTGCATGGGTTCGGCACGTTCGAGACAGTCCCGCCCGACGCGGCGTGGTGGGAGATCCGCCGGCGCGACATCCAGGGACTGGGCTTGCCCTTCGTGGTGGCCGAACGGGACGGCCGAGTGCTGGGCTACGCCTATGCGGGCCCTTTCCGACCCCGGCCGGGCTACCGCTTCACCGCCGAGGACAGCGTCTATGTGGCGCCTGACGCCCAGGGCCAGGGCGTTGGGCGTGCGGTGCTCGGCGCGGTCGTTGAGGCCTGCGAGGCCTTCGGCCTGCGCCAGCTGGTGGCGGTGATCGGCGATTCCGAGAACCACGGCTCCATCAACCTGCACCGCTCGCTGGGGTTCGAGCATTCCGGCGTCGGCAAGAGCTTCGGCTTCAAACACGGGCGCTGGGTCGACATCGTCTGGATGCAGAAGGCGCTGAACGGCGGACGCGAAACCGCCCCTGACGGCCCCGGCATCCGGACTGTCGGCTAGGAGACGCAAGTCCTCGCCTGAATAGATGCAGATCTCGCCGGAATTCGCCGCAAACGCGACTAGTGCCGCGTGGACCTGCCCTTATGTACTTGTACGTAATTGCTTAGAGCCCAAAATTTTCGCAGAACACGTTGGTCGGAAACGGGGCCGACGCGGAATGTAGAATGCATTTTAGGTTGTGGACGGGAAATCTCACAACCGGTGTGGCAAGTAGGGGTGCGGGCCTTCACGTTCTGAAAGGCCAACTTCTGGCGATCGGCGGATCTGTCGCGGCCCTGGCCGTGATCTATGCCGCGCGTCCGATACTCGGCCACTCGGTCTATCTGTTCTGCGCGCCAGTGCTGCTGGCGTGCGCGGCCTATGGCGGGGCCGCGTCGGCGCTGACGGCCGCGGTGCTGATGACGGCCGGCGGATTGGGACTGGACGCCCTGGCCGGCTTGCCGCTGGTGGAACAGCTGGCCCGCGCCGGCTGGTTCCTGGCCCTGGGCGTGGGCCTGGCCGTCTGGGTGCGGACGGTGTCGCGCGAGCGTGTCGCCGCCGCCGAGATCATCGCCGACCAGGCCGAGCGCGAGGAATTGTTGCAGGCCAGCCTCGAGATCGTCGCCGACGCCCTGATCCTGATCGACGCCGATGGCGTTATCCAGAGCTTCAGCCATCCCGCCGAGCGGCTGTTCGGCTGGACGGCGGCCGAGGTCGTCGGCCAGCACATCAACGGGCTGATGCCCCCGCACGAAGCCGGCGCCCTGACGGGCCGGACGACGGGCGACGACGCCGACGTGAGCGGCAGCTACCGCAAGCTCACCGGCCTGCGGAAAGACGGCGCCGCCTTCCCCATGGAAGTGCGAGTGGGCGAGGTCACCATCGCCTCGCGGCGCCTGCTGACGATGGTCGTGCGGGACCTCACATCGATCCAGGAAGCGGAGCGTCGGTCCGAGGAGCTGCGCCAGCAATTGACGCAGGTCTGGAGCGCCAACTCCATGGGCGAGATGGCCTCGGTGCTGGCGCATGAGCTGAACCAGCCCCTGTCGGCGGTGGCCAACTATCTGCGCGCCGCGCGCAACCTCATCGCCCGACTGGAGCTGGACGACGACGATCTGCTGGACGCCGTCGCCCGGGCTGGCGACCAGGCGGTGCGCGCCGGCGAGATCATCCGCACCATGCGCGACCTGGCCAACCGCGGGGGCACCCTGCAGAAGCCGGAAAGCCTGTCGGGCATGATCGGCGAGGTGGACTTCATCATCGCCCTGATGGCGCGCGATGCGAACGTCCGTCTGGTCTACGACCTCTACAAGGGGGACGACACGGTCATCGCCGACCGGATCCAGATCCAGCAACTGGTGGTCAACCTGGCGCGCAACGGCATCGAAGCTGTGACCAAGTACCCGAACCGCCAGATCAACATTTCGACCCGCCTGGAGTCAGGCAACCAGCTGGTGACGACAGTCGAGGACAGTGGACCGGGCGTCGACCCCAGCGTGGCGGACCGGTTGTTTCAGCCCTTGGCTAGCACAAAGCCCGAGGGCATGGGGCTAGGCCTCTCAATTTCCAGTGCTATAGTCGAAAATCATAAGGGGCGGATCTGGGTGGAACCCAGTCGTCTTGGGGGCGCCGCATTCCGTTTCGTGCTGGCGCGGGCAGGTGAGGATGGTGAGCGCAGCGGGGGATCGGACGGTGTTCGTCGTCGATGATGACGACGCGGCGCGTGATTCCCTTGTCATGCTTCTGAAGTCCGATGGCCTGACCGCCCGCGGCTATGCCTCCGCCCACGATTTCCTCGCCACCTTCGACCCCCAGGCGCGCGGCTCCATCATCACCGACCTGCGCATGCCCAGCATGGACGGCATCGAGCTGATCCGGGCGCTGAAGACGGTCGGCTGCATCCTGCCCGTGATCGTCATCACCGGGCATGCGGACGTGAGCCGGGCGGTCGACGCCATGAAGGCCGGCGCCGCCGATTTCATCGAGAAACCCTACGAGAGCGAGCTGATCCTCAGGGTCGTGCGCCACTGTCTCGAGGAAAACGACGCCGCGGTGGACGCCGGGGCCTCGCGCACACGTGTGCTGCGCCGGCTGGAAAGCCTGACCCCGCGCGAGCGCCAGGTGCTGGACCTGATCATCGACGGGGCCAGCAACAAGGTGATCGCCGCCAGCCTGGCGATCAGTCCGCGCACGGTGGAGATCTATCGGGCGAATGTGATGTCGAAGATGCGGGCCGACAGCCTGTCGGACCTGATCCGCTCGACCATAACCGCGGGCGCGGCCTAGGCCCGCGGCAGGTACAGGGTCGCGGTCGTGCCGCGTCCTGGCGCGGACACCAGTTTCAAGGCGCCGCCGGCGCGCTCGGCGAAGGCGCGAACGCCGCTCAGACCCAGACCCGTGCCGCCCCGGCCCGCCCGGGTCGTGAAGTAGGGGTCCGTCGCCCGGGCTAGGACCTCGGGCGACATGCCGATCCCACGGTCGATCACCGAGAAGGCCACGCAGGGCGCGCCGCGAAGGGACGCCGCCGCCGTGGCGATCTGCACGGCGCCGCCATCGGGCATGGCGTGGCCGGCGTTGATGCAAAGGTTCAGGAGCGCCGATTCCAGCGCGGTCCGGTCGGCGCGACAGGCCAGCGGCTCGGCCATGGCGAGCGCGACCACGGTGACGCGGGACGCTGTCGCCACCTGCGCCAGGCGCGAGGTGGTCACCGCGACCTCCGCGGCGTCGACCACCCCGTCGTCGATCTCCGGCTGGGTCAGGTCGACCAACCGGGCCAACAGGTCGGCGCCCTTCTCGGCGGCTTCCTGCGCCACGCGGGCCAGTTCCCAGGCGTCGGACCCCACGGGCATCTGGGCGGCCAGCGCCTCGTTCGCCGCCAGGATCACCCCCAGCAGGTTGTTGAAGTCGTGGGCCAG
>JAIXTR010000240.1 GCA_027483845.1 Caulobacteraceae bacterium
CAAGCCGGCCTATTCCCGCAATCACCTGCGCCGCCAGCGCGACAGCGTGCGCGCCATGCTGTGCCCCATGTGCGGCAAGCCGACGCCGGAGGGCGACCGCTGGAGCCAGACCGGTCAATTCCACGCCGCCGGCGTGCTGCGGGCCCGCGGATTCGGCCAGGCCCTGCCGGCCGATCTCGACGACGACCGGGTGGTGCTGGAGTGCGGATCCATTGCGCCCCTGCACTTCCAATGCGCCCACGCCTCGCTCACCCGCTGCCCGCACCTGGGCGCCATGCCGGACAAGGATCTGAAGGCCTTTCCGCCCAGCTGGGTGGTGATCCCGCTCTACGTCGAGGCCCGCCAGCCGATCACCGGCAGGCCCGTGGCGGCGGTGAGCTTCCTGCAGCTGGTCGGCCTGACGATCACCCGCGACCCGGACTGGCGCAGCAGCCTGCCGCAGGTCTAGTCTGAGGCCATGCTCCGCCGCACACTCGTCGCCCTCTCGCTCGCCGCTGGGTTCGCCGGCGCCGCCCACGCCCAGCCTGCCCCGGCCGCCGCCCCCGCGCCGGCGGCGAAGCCCGCCAAGCCGAACCCGAAGGTGAAGATCGAGACGCCACAAGGCGCGATGGTGGTCGAACTCTATGCCGACAAGGCCCCGATCACGGTGGCCAACTATCTGAAGTACGTGGACCGCGGCCTCTTCAACGGGGCGACCTTCTATAGAGCCTCGCGGCCGCCGGGTTACGCCGGGACCGACTACGGCCTGATCCAGGGCGGCCTGCAGAACGACCCCAAGAAGGTCCTGCCTCCCATCGCCCATGAATCTACGCTCAAGACCGGCCTGACCCACAAGACCGACGGCACGATCTCGATGGGCCGCCACGCCCCCGGCACGGCGCAGGCGGACTGGTCGATCACCCTCGGCGACATGAGCTATCTGGACGCCGATCCGAAGAACCCGAAGAGCCCCGGCTTCGCCGCGTTCGGCCAGGTCGTCGAGGGTCTGGACGTGGTCCGGAAGATCATCGCCCTGCCCACCGATCCCAACAAGGGCGAGGGGGCGATGAAGGGCGAGATCCTGCGCCAGCCCGTGCGGATCACCCGGGTCAGCCGCTATGTCCCGCCGCCGCCGGCGGCCGCTGCGGAGCCCGCCGCCCCGCCGCCGGCCAGCCCGGCCGTCACGCCCGCGAGCCCCCAGTGAGCGACGAACCCCTCATCCCTGAGGATGGCTGGAAGCACTCCGGCGTCCGCGTCGTGCGCGGCGATCAACTCGAACCCGCGGCGGCGACCACCCCCGGGATGGACCGCGCCGTCGCCATCGATCGCGCCCGGATGGGGGCCCAGAAGCTGTGGGCCGGGACCGTGCACATTCACGCCAACGCCAAGACCGGCGCCCACCACCACGGCCCGCTGGAAAGCGTGATCTATGTCGTCTCCGGCCACGCCCGGATGCGCTGGGGCGAGGCGCTGGAGTTCGTGGCCGAGGCTGGCCCTGGCGACTTCATCTATGTGCCGCCCTTCGTCCCGCACCAGGAAATCAACGCCTCCACGAACGAGCCCCTCTCCTGCGTCCTGGTCCGCTCGGACAGCGACGCGGTGGTCGTGAACCTGGACATCGAGCCGGCCGAGCATCCGGAAGGCGTTCCCTGGGTGGACCCCATCCACAAGGCGTAGGCATTCCCCGCCGCGTCGCCTATCTCTCGGGCCATGACCGCTGTTCCCACCAAGGCTTCCGCGCCGCCGAACAACCTAATCGGCCTAGGCTTGCTGGCCGCAGTGCTGGCGTTGGGCGTCGCGCTGGTCGTGGCGGCGCCGCCCGGGAAGACCCCGCTGACCTTCGGCTTCGTGCTGATCGGCTGGGTGCTGGCGGTGATGGCGCACGAGTTCGCCCATGCCGGGGTGGCTTATCTGGCGGGGGACCATACCGTGCGGGAGAAGGGCTATCTCTCCTTCGATCCCCGCCGGTACGGCGACCTGGGGACCAGCCTGGTGATCCCGGTGATCGCCCTGGCGCTTGGCGGCATCGGCTTTCCGGGCGGAGCGGTCTATCTCCGCAACGACCTGATGCGCAGCCCCGCCTGGCGTGCGGCCGCCTCGTTGGCTGGGCCGGGGGCCACCCTCCTGGTCCTGCTGGTGCTGGCCCTGGCGCTGAACCTCTGGAGCCGGGCGGCCCTGCCCGACCCGCTCTTCGCCGCCCTGGCGATGCTGGCGTTCCTGCAAGCCACCGCCCTGATCCTCAACCTCCTGCCGCTGCCGGGCCTGGACGGGTTCAACGCCATCCGGCCGTTCCTGCCCCGCGCCTGGGCGCCGGCCATCGCCCGGGCGGAGGGCGTGGCCCTGCTGATCCTGCTGGCGGCGGTGTTCCTGGTGCCGGGCTTCAGCGACCTGCTGTTCGGCGCGGCGGTGACCCTGACGGCGACTCTGGGCGTCCCCGTCGAGGCCATTCAGGCCGGATGGTCCGCATTCCATTTCTGGCGATGACGGCCAAACCCTCGGATTCGCCTCTGAGGGGCAAGCGATTGCGATCAACGGTCTGCGAAAGCTAGGCTTCCCTGGAAATCGGCTGCGAACCACGCGCGTGGTTCGGTCTGGTCTGGGGAAGCCTGTCGTGAACCGTTTGCTCGCCTGCGCCGCCGCCGCCGCAGCCTTGTCCTTCGCGTCCGCCGCCAGCGCCGCGGAGGTCTACAACGAGCCCCTGGCCGCCCCGGCCCAGGACGACGCCGATGGGTTCAAGCCCACGGAAAAGCCGGCGATCCAGAGCCTCGACAACCTCTATCGGCTGGCGAGTGCGCTGCCCGAACCGATGACCTGGGCGATGATGATCGTGGGCTTCGGCAGCGCCGGCGCGATCCTGCGCCGCCGCAAGACGCTCGGCGAGTTCGACTGAGTCACCAGCGACGGTAAGGACGGGCGCCGCCCCGCCTTGAAATCCCCCTCCGCCATGCGACTGTGACCGCGTTCAGCGGAGGGACGTCCATGCGTCGGTGGCAGGCAAGTCTGGCGGTTATGGCCGTCCTTCTCTCGGGCGGCGCCGGGCAGGCCCAGACCACGGCGGAACGGACCGCCGCCATCGCTTCGATCCGTTCGGCCAGCGGCGCCAGCGTCTCGCCGGACGGCGCGCAGGTCGTCTTCATCTCCAACGCCAGCGGCTCGCCGCAGGTCTGGACCGTCCCCGCCGCGGGCGGCTCGCCGCGGCAGATCACCAACCTGAGCGATCCCGTGCAGTCGGTGGCGTGGTCGCCGGCAGGCGACCGCCTGGCCTATGACGTCGCGCCTGGCGGCGGCCTGAATGTGCAGATCTACGTCGCCCGGCCCGACGGCTCGGACGCCCGGCGGGTCACGGCGGGCGGCGCGGAAAACAACCGCCTGTTCGGCTGGAGCCGCGATGGCCGCTGGCTCACGATGGCCACCAACCGCTTCAATCCCACCGAGATGGACGCCTTCCTGCTGGAGCCGAACACCGGCGAGACCAAGGCGGTGGGGACTGGCAAGGGCCTGGACAGCATCACCGACGTCAGCCGCGACGGCCGCTTCGCGTTGATCTCCAGACTGGCCAGCCGTGGCGACAACAATCTGGTCCTGGTCAACCTGGAAACCGGCGCCGAGACCCTGCTCACGCCCCACACGCCGCCGGCGCAGTTCGGGTGGGGCGAGTTCGGCGCAGACGGCCGGCGCGTCTACACCTTCTCCGACGTCGCGACCGACCTGATGGCGTTCGGCGAGATCCCGCTGGACGCCGCCGGCAAGCCCGGCCCCTTCAAGGTCCTAGCCGCGCGCCCCGACGCCGAAGCCGACAACGCCGCCCTGTCCGACGACGGACGCCGCGCTGTGCTGCGCTGGAACGCCGCCGGCCGCAGTGAACTCTCCTATCTCGATGTCGCGACGGGCAAGGTGACACCAGGTCCGAAGCTGTCGGGCGATCTGATCGGCGGTCCGTTGTTCTCCATGGACGGCCGCAAGCTCGCACTTAGCCTGGGCAGCGCCGCGACGCCCACCGACGTGTGGCTGGTCGATGTCGCGTCGGGCGAACCCATCCAACTCACCCGTAGCGCCCACGATGGGGTGGACCTGGCCACCCTCGTCCGGCCGACCCTGGTCAGTTACAAGGCCCATGACGGCCTGGCCTTGTCGGGCTGGCTGTATCGCCCCCGGGACGCCAAGGGTCCCGGTCCCCTGGTCTTCATCTATCATGGCGGCCCGGAAGGACAGTCGCGCCCGTCCTTGAGCGCCGACGTCCAGGCCCTGCTGGGTCGCGGGATCAGCGTCTTCCTACCGAACGTCCGAGGCTCGACCGGCTTCGGCAAGCGGTTCGTCAACCTCGACAACGGTCCGCTGCGCGTCGACGGCGTGAAGGACATCAAGGCCAGCACCGACGCCCTGGTGGCCCTGGGCGTCGCCGATCCGAAGCGTCTGGGCATCATGGGCGGCAGCTACGGCGGCTACATGGTGATGGCCGGCGTGACGGAGTATCCCGACATGTTCGCGGCCGGCGCCAACCTGTTTGGGGTCGTGAACTTCGACACCTTCTTCAAGCACACCCAGCCGTGGATGGCGGCGATCTCGACGGTGGAATATGGCGACCCGGTCACTCAGGCCGAGATGCTGAAATCCCTTTCGCCGATCAACAAGCTCGACCGGATCAAGACGCCGCTGATCGTCCTGCACGGCGCCAATGACACCAACGTGCCGGTAATCGAGGCCGAGCAGATCGTCCAACAGCTGAAGGCGCGTGGCGTGCCGGTGGAATACGTCCTGTTCCCCGACGAGGGCCATGGCTGGCGCCGGCTGCCCAACCGGATCCGCTCGACCGTCACCCTGGCGGACTTCTTCGAGCGCAAGCTGAAGGCCGGCGCCACCGCCGACTGAGGGTCTTCATCCGCTCTTCACCATTTCCACCCCTTGGTCGTTCGGGCATGTTCGCGGGAACAGACGATGAACGCTCCGATTCGCATTTTGGGCATCGACCCGGGCCTGCGCCGCACCGGCTGGGGCGTCATCGTGTCGGAAGGCGCGCGGCTGAGCCACGTGGCGCACGGCGTGATCGCGCCGAAGGACAGCCTGCCCTTCGCCGATCGCCTGCTCTGCCTGTTCTCCGAGATCGAGGCGGTGATCGCGGCCCATGCGCCGGATGAGGCGGCGGTCGAAGAGACCTTCATGAACAACAACGCCCAGTCGGCCCTGAAGCTGGGGCACGCCCGCGCCATGGCGATGATCGTGCCGGCCCGCGCCGGACTGGTGGTCGCCGAATACGCCGCCACAGTAGTCAAGAAGGCGGTGGTCGGCACCGGCTCGGCCGACAAGGCTCAGGTGGGCTGGATGATCGCCCGTCTGCTGCCGACGGCCGGCAAGACGGCGAGCGACTCCGCCGACGCCTTGGCCGTGGCCATCGCCCACGCCCACGCCCGAACGGCGCGGCGGGTGGCCTAGGGTTTCGGCGCGCCTGTCTCGACGGCGCCGTCACGGCGGGACCAGTCCTCGAACGAGCCGTCGTACAGCAGGACCTTCAGGCCCAGGGTCCGCGCCGCGAACAGGGTCGCGCTGGCCTGTTGGCCGACGTGGCAATAGGCGACCACCGTGTCGCCCGGCTTCACCCCCGCCGCCTTGAACGTCGCGGCGACCTCGTCCGCGGGGGCCAGTTTGAGGTCCGGGGTGGTGACGGTGCTGAACGGGACGCTGCGGGCCCCCGCGATATGGCCCGCCTTGTGCGGTTTGGCGGGCGAGCCGCCGGCCTTGGCGCCGGCGTAGAATTCGGGCGTCCGGGCATCGACCACGACATAGCCCGGCTGTTTCGCGTGGGCCGCCACGAACGCCGCGTCCACGACCAGCGGCTTGTAGGTGAAGGCCGCCAGCTTGCCCGGCGTCACGACAGGCGTCTCCGTCGAGGTCGCGCGCCCCTCGGCCTTCCAGGCCCCGAGACCGCCCTCCAGCAGCCGCGTGCGGTCGCCGAGCCCCGCGGCGTCCAGGGTGAAGACCACCCGCGTCGCCGACTGGATGTCGCGGGTGGGATAGACCACGATCCGGGAGCGATCGCTGACGCCCAGGGCCACGAGCTTCGCCCGCAGAACCTCGGGCGCGGGCATCTCGAGGATCAGGGGATCCGGCCCCGTCGGCGGCGCGGCCAGATCGGGCAGGTTCACCAGCCGGGCCCCTGGGATGTGGCCGGCCTCGTATGCGGCCTTGTCGCCCACCTGCAGGATCACGAGATCGGGGTCGGCGAGATGACGATCCAGCCATTCGGTGCTGACCACCAGGCGCTCGCGCACGCTGTCCGCCAGGGCCGACGCCGGCGACAGGAGAATGAGCAACAGGGCAAGCAAGGCGCGCATCGGCAATCTCCCGTGACCCCCGCGACGTTAGTCGCCGCCCGCCGACGGCGCCAGCGCCCGCCGCGCTAGCCGTCCCCCACGTCAGCCCGGATACGGCTTCGGCGAACGCAAACATGCGCGCAACGACAGGGAGAAGCAGATGACCGACATTCTCGATCTTGGCGGGCGGGTCGCCCTCGTGACGGGCGCCGGCCAGGGCGTCGGCCGCCAGGTGGCGCTGCAGCTGGCGGACGCCCAGGGCAGCGGCGGCGTGGTCGTGAACGACTATGTCCTGGAGCGGGCCGAAGCGGTCGCCGAGGAAATCCGCGCGGCCGGCGGCAAGGCGATCGCCCTGCAATGCGACGTCTCTGACCATGCCGCGGTCAAGGACATGGTGGCCAAGGCGGCCGCCGATCTGGGCGTCGTCGGCATCCTCGTCAACAACGCGGGTAACGCCGGCGCGACGCCGTCGTCGGAGCTGGGCAAGCCGTTCTGGGAGACCAGCCCGGAGGTCTGGAACAGCTTCATCGGGGTGAACCTGTACGGGGTGATGAACTGCACCGCCGCCGTCATCCCCGGCATGTTGGAGCGTCAGGCGCCCGGGCGGATCATCACCGTCATCTCGGACGCCAGCCGTTGGGGCGACGCCGGCCTGGAAATCTACGCTGGCGCCAAGGCCGGAGCGGCCGGCTTCATGCGCTCGGTCGCCCGGTCCCTGGGTCGCTATGGCATCACCGCCAACTCGGTCGCCATCGCCCTGACGGCGACGCCTGCCGTCGAGCGCACCCTGAACGGCGACCCCGAGCGGCTGAAGCGCACGCTGGAGAAGTATATCATCCGCCGGCCCGGCCGGCCGGACGACATCGCCAACATGGTCCAGTTCCTCTCGTCCGACGCGTCGAGCTGGATCACCGGCCAGGTCTACCCCGTGAACGGCGGCTTCTCCTTCGCGCTCTGACCGGCGGTTTCGCGCCAGCCTTTGCAACGGCTCCGGGGGTCCGGTCTGGACCGCCGGAGACCGCCATCTTGCGCGCAATCCCATGTGGCGTAAGGGACGCAGGTTTCACATACCGGCGTTCGTTTCGAACGTTCGGATTGCATCGGCGTGCCCACGCCCCTGAACTGCCCAGGTAGGCGCCCCCACAGAAGCGCCACTGGGTAGGAACAAGCATAATGAAACGCACTCTATTCGCGGGCGTTAGCCCCCTCGTGGCCGGCGCTCTTCTTCTCAGCGCACCCGGCCTGGCCATGGCCCAGGCCGATCAGGCCAATACGGTCGACGAAATCGTGGTCACCGCGCAGATGCGCGAGCAGAGCCTGCAGGACGTGCCGGTCGTCGTCACCACGGTGAACGCCCAGCAGCTGCAGGACGCCGGCATCCGGGACATCAAGGACCTGACGATCGTCGCGCCCGGCCTGATGGTGACGTCCACCAGCAGCTCAGCCGTCACAACCGCCCGGATCCGCGGCATCGGCACCGTTGGTGACAACCCCGGCCTCGAATCGTCCGTGGGCGTGGTGATCGACGGCGTCTATCGCCCCCGCAACGGCGTCGCCTTCAGCGATCTCGGCGAGACCGAGCGCATCGAAGTCCTGAAGGGCCCGCAGGGCACGCTGTTCGGCAAGAACACCACCGCCGGCGTGATCAACGTCTTCACCAAGAAGCCGTCCTTCCAGCTGTCCGCCACCTCGGAAGCCCAGTTCACCAACTACGACGGCTTCGGCGGTTCGATCTCGCTGAACGGCCCGCTGGTCAGCGATAAGGTCGCCGCCCGAATCTTCGTCGCCGCCCGCGAACGGGACGGCTACTACAAGTCCGCCGGCCCGGATGTGAACGACCAGAAGTTCCACACCGGCCGCGCCCAGGTGCTGTTCACCCCGACCGAGACCCTCGATGTCAACGTGTCGGTGGACTACACCAAGCGCGACGAGCGCTGCTGCGGCTCGGTGCAGATTCGCAACGGCGCCACGGCCGCGATCATCCAGGCGCTCGCGCCCGGAGGCCTGGCCTCGCCGCCGGATCCGGACCAGTTCCGCGACTACAGCAACCGCAGCTTCCTGAAGGAGGTCATCGACAACGGCGTCGCCGTCGAGGCCAACTGGATCACGCCCTGGCTGGGCGGCGCGAAGCTGACCTCGATCAGCGCCATGCGCCACTGGAAGCAGACGGGCGGCTCGGACGTGGACTGGACGGCCGCTGACATCCTGTATTCGCCGACCCTGCGCGAAAGCTCGAATCCGGCGTCCACGAAGTTCCAGACGATCAGCCAGGAAGTCCGCCTCGCCGGCGCGACCGACAAGCTGAACTGGCTGATCGGCGCCTTCTACACGCGTGAGGACCTGGACCTGCACGTGCGGACCGTGACCTACGGCCGTCAGTACGAGCAGTACGTGAACCAGCTGTTCGGCGGGGCGCTGTCGTCGGTGTTCACCGGCCGGCCGCTGGGGACGACCTTCGTCACCGGCCAGGGCCAGGACGACTTCTACAGCCAGCGGGAAGAGGGCTTCTCGCTCTTCACCAACAACAGCTACCAATTCACCGACGCGCTCGAGCTGACGGTCGGCCTCCGCTACACCTGGGAGGAGAAGGATCTCGAGACCCGCTGGAGCAACACGGATGGCGGCGTCGGCTGCGCCACGGCGCTGGCCCGGGCCGCGGCGCTGGGCGGTCCCCTCCCGGCCAGCGGCGCGCTTATCCGCGCCGGCGGTCTGCTCGCATCGGGCCCCTATCAGGTGCTCTGCGCGGCCTCCAACAGCCCGGCTTTCGGCCGGATCGGCACGAACGACCAATCGCTCAAGGAAGAGAAGCTCACCGGCACCGCCAAGCTGGCCTATCGCTTCACGCCCGAGCTGATGACCTACGCGTCCTATGCGCGGGGCTACAAGGCCGGGGGCTTCAACCTCGACCGGATCGCCACCACCAACCAGACGGTGGCGGGCCAGCCGACGACGCCGGTGCTGGACACCAGCTTTGCGCCGGAGACGGTGGACTCCTACGAACTCGGCGCCAAGAGCACCCTGTTCGATCGGAGCGTCCTGCTGAACGCGACGGTCTTCTATCAGCGCTATGAGGACTTCCAGCTCAACGCCTTCAACGGCCTGGTCTTCTCCGTGGCCTCCGTGCCCAAGGTGATTTCCAAGGGCGTGGACGTCGACTTCATCTGGAAGTCGCCGGTGGACGGCCTGAGCTTCAACGGCGGCGTCACCTACGCCGAGACCTACTACCCGAAGAGCACGCCGCTGTTCCTGGGCGCCAACCTGCCCGGGTCGCGGCTCTCGCTGGCGCCCCTGTGGTCGGGCTCTCTGGGCGTGACCTACGAGCGCAACATCACCGACGATCTGGTCGGACGCATCGCCGTGAACGCGAAGAGCGTCTCGAGCTTCAACACCGGCTCGGACCTGGATGCGGTGAAGAACCAGCCCGGGTTCACCCTGGTGAACGCTCGCGTCGGCCTGAGTTCGGCCGACAAGCGTTGGACGGTGGAAGCCTTTGCGCAGAACCTGTTCGACGACGTCTACTATCAGGTGGGCTTCAACTCGGTCCTGCAGTCCGGATCGTACAACGCCTTCCTGGGCCAGCCGCGCACCTACGGCGTCGCGCTGCGCTTCACCTACTAAGTCGGAAGAAGCTCCCGCGCCCCCCGTGGCGCGGGAGTGTCCGCCTTCAGGCCTTAGTCCGCGCCGGGCTTCGCGCCCGCCTTCGCCGCGGCGGCCTCGTCCTTTTCCTTCTGCCGCGCCCCGCCCAGGATCCCTGGCAGCGCGTAGTTGCCCTCATGGCAGGCGTACTCGTACGTCCGCCCGTTCAGGGTGTTGAAGGTGTATTCCCCACCCCACGGCTTTTCCCACAGCTCCGGATCCTCGATCTGGAAGCGGTAGAGGACTTTGGACGGCGACAGCCGGGTGAACCACTCGGTGACCTTCAAGGTTTTCCACGACCCCATGAACTGCTGTGATTCAGGGATGTTCGTGGTTTCCACCACCAGCGTGTCGCCCTCGTAGCGGCCGATGGAGTCGCCCATGGTGGGCCGCAGCCCGTCGGTGCGATGGGTCCCGTTCAGCCGCACGATACGCGCGTCGTGGATCATCTCCACCTCGATCACCACGGCGTCCGGGGTCTGCACGATCTGATAGTTGTTGTTATAGTAGCCGTTCGGCAGCATCGGCGGGCCGGTGTTGCGTCCGAAGCCCTGGATGCAGCGCTCGCCGAGCGAGCGTGTCTCGTAGCTGTCGTAGATGTCACGGTACCCGCCGCCCCGCGGGGCCGGCGCGCCCGCCTTGCGCGGCGGGGGGAGGCCATTCTCCGTGGTCAGGATCGAGGTGCGGTACTGACCGCCGATCTCCACCAGGTGAGTCCCCGGGTCGATCCAGAACGTGTTGTAGCCGCCGGTGTCGCCGCCGGCGGCGATGAAGTCGGGCCGGATCTCGACCAGCTTGGAATCGGTCAGCTTGGCCTGGACCGCGGCGGTCGACTCGTCCGGGCTTGTGGGCGCGTCGGAGTCAGCCAGGGCCTTCGCCCACTGCGCCTCCAGCACCTTGGCCTCGGCCGCCGTCAGCGTAGCCTTGTCGGAAATGCGCTTGTTGCGAGTCAGCGGCGTCAGGGTCGCGTTGGACCAGTAGCCAGAGAGGTCTGGTTGGCCCATCGCGTTGCGGGGCGCCTTCCAGCCTCGTGGCGCGGAGGAATCCGGCGCGGCGGCCTGGGCGGCGCACCCGAGGCCGGTGGTGACAAGAAAGGTTCCTAGAACCAGAACGAGCGCGCGTCTCATAGCGTCAGCCTCCCATGACTGTTCTTTTGGAAAGCATAGTACGCTCCGTCATTGACGTGGGGGCAAGAGCGCGGCGACCGATCCAGCCCGGCGCTCGCATAACCTCCGCATTGTTCCCCCGGAGTCCGCGCTGCGGTACTCCTGCAGAACACATGCCGAACGTGATTCGCAGATGATCGGACGCCTGCGCGGCGCCGTCGCCGAGATTGGCGAGGAAGAGGCTCTCATCGACGTGATGGGGGTGGGCTATGTCGTGCGCTGCG
>JAIXTR010000134.1 GCA_027483845.1 Caulobacteraceae bacterium
CCATAGGCGTTCAGCCCCTCGTCGCTGGTCATCTGCAGCTCGGAGCGGAAGAAGAACGAGGTGTGCGGGTTGATCAGCAGCAGGGCATGGCCGTCCTTGGTGATCGACGGCGAAATGGCGATCCCGTTGGACCCCGTCGGCTCACGATAGGCGAACGGGTCGGTCCGCTCGGCCGATCGGGTCCCGCCGTAGAACGCCTCCAGCTCCTTCAGCGAGATCCGCTCGATGTCGCCGCCGATGCTGCCCTCGGTGAACGACAGCGCCATCCAGGGCTCGAACCGGGTGATCACCCGCGGCTTCACCTGCGGGTGCGTCGCCAGATAGAAGTTCAGCCCGTCGGCCCAGGCGTCCATCAGCGCCTTCAGCCACGCCGGGCTGGCGGCGTACTGCGCCTGAAGCGTCGTGGGGTTCATGTAGAGCTTGGCCCGCAGGTCCGCCCAGATGGCCTTTTGCCCCTCGGCCTCGGCCGTCCGGCCCAGGGCCGTCAGATAGTTGGTCTCCACCCGGTTGAAGTCGTCCTCGGCCTGGGCGTAGGCCATGCCGAACACCGCATCGGCGTCCGTCTTGCCCTTCACGTGGGCGATGCCCCAGTCGTCGCGGACGATGCTGACCTTGGCCGCCTGCGCGCGCCAGTCGTCCATCTCCCCCGCCAGGGCCGGCGTGGCCAGCAAGCAGAGCGCGAACGCGACAGATCCCAACCGCACGGCCAATTCTCCCCGACTCCGAGCCCGCCACCTCGCCCGCTCGTCCACAGCTTGTCCAGCCTGCGACCGCCTGTCCGGGCCGCCGCGGGTTGGAACTCTCGGAGACTCAAGCTCTTTTCACCTCTGGGGCCAATTGGAGTTCACTGGATGACCGACGCCACCTACGTCGCCTTCGTGCCCAACGGCAAAAGCGCCAAGCTCCGCTCGGTGCTGCAGGCCGAGGACACCGGCGCCCTCACCTGGCGCGAACGCAAGGTCATGTTCGGCAGCGAGTTCTACTTCTCGGGTCCGCCCAAGCTGGCCCGCGCCACCCATGCCTACGTCAGCCAGTGGGTCGTGACGCACTAGTCGCGGACTGAACCTCGATCCGGTCGATCCGCCATTTCAGCTGCTCGGCCGTGGCGCCGGGCACGCCGTTGACCCGCCGCAGCGTGGCCTTGCCCGAGGCGTGGTATTCCCCGCCGGTCACATAGCGCCCGTACAGCACCACCGGCACCTCCACATAGAGCGACCCCGCCGCGCCCTCGATCGGGCCCGGCCCGCCCGTCTGGGCGTGCAGGCTGGCGAACGGCTTCAGATCCTCTTCCCGCCCGTCCACCCGCAGCTTCGCCGCCTCGGCCACCCGCCCGCTCTCGACCAGCGCATAGTAGGTCTGCAGCACGTTGGCCGCCCCCTGGGCGCTCTCCGGCGTGAACGGCCGCTCGTCCAGCGGGGTGCGGTCGTCCGGCAGCCCGCCCGGCGTCCCCGGCGCGGGCGGCTCCACCGGCGCCCGGGCCGGCGGCACGCAGGTCACCCCAGGATCGGCCGCGATATCCTCGCCCGGCTTTAGCGCCGCCAGCATGCCTTCGTCGCCCTTGGTCCACCACTGCAGCGCATCGCCCGTGTAGCGCGCGCCGCTCCCCGACCGCGCGATCCTCAGCAGGTGCGTCGAGCCGCCGATCGTCAGCTGCGCCGTCTGGCTGTCCGGATAGAGCGCGCTCACCGTCCGCCCGTCGGTGCAGACATAGTGGATCCGCGGGATCGACACCGTCTTGGGCGCCGCCGTCGGCTCGGGCGTGGGCTTCGTGCAGGCCGCCAGGGCCAGGATCGGGATCAGCAGCAGTGGGCGCATCGTCATCCCAGCCTAACGCGCGAACCCGCCAAGCGGCGCCTTGGGAGCCGGCTACTTCTTCATCCAGGGCTTGGACTTCGACTGCGACCGCGCCGCCGCGGCGCTCTCGTGCTCCAGCCGGCCGCCGGGCGGGCCGCCCTTGGACTGGGCCGCCTTCTTCAGGCGCAGCGCCTTCTGCATCGGCGTCTCGCCGTCCGGAGCATCATCCTTGGGGTCGGCCATCGTCGTGCTCCTGAAAATCCGCGGCCAAGCCTAACGTCTCCGGCACGCCTGTCGCGCAGAAACGGCCGCCCGCCGCCGCCATTGCGCTTCGGCCCGGGCTTGCTAGTCATGCCCCAGCATTAGGGACTCCCATGAATCTGAAGCTCGCCGCCGTCCTCCTCGCGTCCGTGGCCGCCGGCCCGGTCCTGGCCCAGCCCGCCACGCCCGCCGCCGCCCCGGCCAAGGCGGCCAAGTGGGACGTCAACAATCCCCCCGGCGCGGTCGTCCGCCAGGTCCCGATCAGCGTGGACGAAGGCACCTGGATGAACGTCGACGTCAGCCCCGACGGCAAGACGATCGCCTTCGACCTCCTGGGTGACATCTACCTCATGCCGCTGGCCGGCGGCGCGCCGGTCCGCATCGCGGAAGGTCTGTCGTGGGACGTCCAGCCCCGCTTCTCGCCCGACGGCAAGCGCCTCGCCTTCACCTCCGACCGGGGCGGCGGCGACAACATCTGGATCATGAACGTCGACGGCTCGGACAAGCGCCAGGTGACCAAGGAGGACTTCCGCCTTCTCAACCAGCCCACCTGGAGCCCGGACGGCCAGTTCATCGCCGCCAAGAAGCACTTCACCACCGGCCGCTCGCTGGGCACGGGCGAGGTCTGGCTCTACCACGTCTCCGGCGGCGCCGGCGTGCCCCTGGTCAAGAAGCCCAATGAGCGCCACCAGAAGGAGCTGGGCGAGCCCACCTACGCCCCCGACGGCAAGTCGATCCTCTACACCCGCAACATCACGCCCGGGCCGACCTTCGAATACGCCCAGGACTCCAACACCGACCTCTTCAACATCGAGCGCTACGACATCGAGACCGGCGAGGTCTCCACCGTCGCCTCCGGCCCCGGCGGCTCGGTCCGCCCCACCCCCTCGCCCGACGGCAAGCGCATCGCCTTCGTCCGCCGCGAGAACACCCGCTCCAAGCTCTATGTGAAGGACCTGGCCTCCGGCGTGGAGCGCAAGGTCTATGACGCCCTGGACCAGGACGTGCAGGAGACCTGGGCCGTCCAGGGCCTCTATCCCAACATGGCCTGGACCCCCGACAACAAGAGCGTCGTCTTCTGGGCCGGCGGCAAGCTGCGCCGGGTCGACGCCGATGGCGCCAATGCCGCCGTCATCGCCTTCAAGGTCGCCGACACCCGCGGCCTGATCGACGGGCCGCACCCGAAGATCCCCGTCTCGCCCGACCGATTCACCACCAAGATGACCCGCTTCGCCGCCGTCTCGCCGGACGGCCGCCAAGTGGTCTTCGAAAGCCTCGGCAAGCTCTATGTGAAGCCCATGTCGGGCGGGGAGCCCAAGCGCCTGACCAAGGGCGACGAGGCCAGCTTCGAGCTGTTCCCCACCTGGTCGCGGGACGGCAAGACCATCGCCTTCGTCGCCTGGACCGACGCGGGCCTCGGCCGCCTGCGCACCGTCGGCGCCGCCGGCGGGACCGCCCGCGACGTGACCCGCGATCCCGGCCACTACGCCCGGCCGGCCTTCTCCCCGGACGGCAAGACCCTGGTCTTCGAGAAGGGCCAGGGCGGCTTCCTCACCTCCCGCGACTGGTCCGAGAACCCCGGCGTCTACCGCATCCCCACCGCCGGCGGCGTGCCCGTCCGCATCGCCCGCGACATGGCCGCCCCCCAGTTCGGCGCCGCCAACGACCGCGTCTTCATGACCGCCTCGGCGGGCGGCAAGCAGCAGCTCGTCTCCACCGACCTGAACGGCGAGGCCAAGCGAGTCCACGCCCAGGGCGAGCTCGTCACCGACTTCACGGTCTCCCCCGACGGCCGCGCCTTCGCCTTCCGCCAGAACTACGAGGCCCTGGTCATGCCGCTGATGCCCGGCGGCCAGGAGGTGCCGGTCGACCTCAAGGGCGGGCCGATGCCGGTCACCCGCGCCTCGTCCGGCGGGGCCGACTGGATCCACTGGTCCAACGGCGGCGCCCAGCTGCACTGGACCATGGGCCCCACCGTCTTCACCGCGCCCACGGCCCAGCTCTTCCGCGACGGCCCCGCGTCGGAGACCGCCGCCAGGTTCGAGCCGCCCAAGACCGGCGTCTCCCTCGCCATGCAGGTCGCCGCCGATCGCCCGACCCGCACGGTGGCCCTGACCGGCGCGCGGCTGCTGACCATGGCCAAGGCCGACGGCGGCGTCATCGACGACGGGGTCGTGGTGGTCACCAACGGCCGCATCGCCGCCGTCGGCAAGCGGCGCGAGGTCCAGATCCCGGCGGGCGCCCAGACCGTCGACATGACCGGCAAGACCATCATCCCCGGCCTGGTCGACGCCCACGCCCATGGGCCGCAGGGCGTTGACGAACTGGTGCCGCAGCAGAACTGGTCGCTGATGGTCAACCTGGCCCTGGGCACGACCACCATCCACGACCCATCCAGCCGCGCCGCCGAGATCTTCACCGCCGCCGAACTGCAGCGCGCCGGCAAGATCGTCGGCCCCCGCATCTTCTCCACTGGTGAGATCGTCTATGGCGCCAAGGCCGCCCGCAGCTACGCCCAGATCGACAGCTACGACGACGCCCTGGCCCACGTGCGCCGTCTCAAGGCCCAGGGCGCCTACAGCATCAAGAACTACAACCAGCCCCGCCGCGAACAGCGCCAGCAGCTGATCCAGGCCGCCCGCGACGAGAACATGCAGGTGGTCGCCGAGGGCGGCGCCCTGTTCGGCCAGGACATGAACATCGTCGCCGACGGCAACTCGACACTGGAGCACAACATCCCCCAGCTCGCCCTCTACGAGGACGTGCTGAGCTACTTCGGCCAGTCCAAGACCAACTATACCCCCACCCTGGTCGTCACCTTCGGCGGCCTGGCGGCGGACCCCTACTGGCGCGCCCACACCGACGTCTTCGACCAGCCCATCCTCAAGGCGCACATCCCGCCGGCCCAGCTCGAGGCCGACAACGCCCGCCGCGCCATCGCGCCCGAGGACAACTACGTCGACGACGACAGCGCCCGCGAGGCCCACAAGCTGGCGAAGCGCGGCGTCCTGGTCTCCATCGGCGCCCACGGGCAACAGGCCGGCATCGGCCCGCACTGGGAACTGTGGTCCTTCGTCCGCGGCGGCATGAGCCCCATGGAGGCGCTCCAGGCCGGCACCATCGTGCCCGCCAAGTCCCTCGGCATGGACGCCGACATCGGCTCGCTGGAAGCCGGCAAGCTGGCCGACCTCGTCGTCCTCGACGCCGATCCCTCGACCGACATCCGCAACTCCGAAAAGGTCCACCGGGTCATGGTCGGCGGGCGGATGTACGACCCCCTCACCCTCAACGAGGTCGTCACCGGCGACCGCAAGCGCGCCCCCTGGTGGTGGGAAAAGAAATGACCGACGAACCCATCGACGCCGGCTTCGACACCGACGACTGGCAGCGCCTCGTCCCCTTCACCGGGCGCACCGCCGACCTCGACGACGTCCAGGCGCGTAAGGCGATCTTCGCCCTGTCCGACACCCGCAACGGCAAGCCCATCGACATGGACCTGCCCCAGCCGGTGATCTGGTGGGCTGACGACGGCGAACAGGCCGCCGTCGCCGTCCAGGCCGAGGCCCACGACAGCGAGGACGGCGAGACCATGGAGGTCCTGGGCCTCATCCTCCCCGATGGCGAGGGCGCCGTGGCCCTGCTGGAGGACGTGGACCTGGTCGACGACACCGACCCCACCTGGCGCAAGCTGGTCGAGGCCGCCGTCGGCGACGAAACCGGCGACGAGGATTGAGATCCCAATGACCGACAACACCCGCGTGGTCCTCTCCAGCGACCACAGCGCCATCGGCCTGCGCCAGGCCATCGCCGCCCACATCGCCGCCCAGGGCTGGACCGTGGTCGACATCGGCCCCACCACGCCCGAGAGCACCCCCTACCCGGAGCACGGCGCGGCCGCGGCCCGCCGCGTCGCCGACGGCGACTGCCGCTTCGGCATCATTCTCTGCGGCACCGGCCAGGGGATCATGATGGCCGCCAACAAGGTGAAGGGCGTCCGCTGCGGGGTCTGCGCCGACACCTTCTCGTCCCGGATGATCCGCCAGCACAACGACGCCAACATGCTGGCGCTGGGCGCCCGGGTCATCGGCGAAGGCCTGGCCCTGGACCTCGTCGACGCCTTCCTCACCGCCCCCTTCGACGGCGGCCGCCACGCGGCGCGGGTGGAGATGATCAAGGCGCTGGAGGGCTAGGGCAGCAGCCTCCGCTGACATCGCGGTGGGGTTGTGCTACCGTCTGGCCTCCCCTGAGCCCGGAGGTGAAGGATGTCCCACGCGTCAAAACCCTGGTTCGCCCAGAAGCGCTTTGGCTACGGCGCGGGGTGGCCGACCGCCTGGCAAGGCTGGGCCGTGCTCCTCGTTTTCCTGGCCGCCATCGCCGCCGCCTGTCTGCTCCTCAAGGGCCTCGCCCTCGCTCTCATGGTCAGCGCGCTCACGATCGCCGTCAGCGCCATCGCCGCAGCCAAGACCGACGGCGGCTGGCGCTGGCGCTGGGGTTCCGACGCAGAGCGATAGGTCCGGCGGTGCCGCCCCCGCGAAGCGGCGGGAGGTAGGGGTCTGCATCAAGCGCTGGGGTGGATGGCAGAGTGGGACCCGTTGCGGACGTTCCGCGAGTGCTCAAGGGTGGGGCTATGCAAGCGCTCCCCATTGCCGAGTTCCGTAAGATCGTTGAGCGGGAGCTTCTCCTCCGTGGCCTTGCAAAGGTGAAGTTGCCCGGCGAGGTCGCTGCGGTGTTCTGTTTGCCGGCGGTTGAAGTCCGTCGCTTCTTTGCGCCCCACGCAATGAAGCGACCGTGGGGCAATGTGTTGCTTGGTGTGTTGGGGATAGAAGCGCCCGAGTATGGCCGCTGGCTACTGTCCAGAGGTCAAAGCCCCCGCTTGGCCCGGCTCACCTATTACGTTTCCAATGAGCGCCAGTTCATGGATCCGCCTGCTGTAGTGACTGACGCAGACCTACCGGCGCTATGCGCATGGATTGATCGCCTTGTCGGCTCCTGTGACGGCCTTCCCGCCGACCTTGGGAGCCTTGAGCGCCTGCGTTCTCAGCCGTTCGGAGAGGCTGCCGGTCACTTGGCGAACAACCCGGCGTTCTGGAGTGCTTATGAGGAATGGAGAACGGAGACTTCTCAAGGAGAGGCGGACTGGGTCTGCGACCCACCCGTCTGAGACAGTCCCACTATTCGCCTCCGAAGTGATCCCGTCGTTTGGCCACCTGATCTTGCGGCCCTCGGCAGAAGCTACGCCGCTAGCCCCCAAGCGAACCGATCCCGCCCACTGAGCCGGCCCATCCGCCCTCACCGCCCAATCAGCGAACCGTTTCCTTTGTGCGCGGCGTCGCGACCTCTCGGGTCCGCGTCTGGGCCTTGGGCTTGGGCAGTAGCCGGAAGCGGGACTGGCACCACGCGAAGTCGATGCCCACATCCAGCAGGGCGTCGGAACGGCCGCAGGGGCAGGCGTAGGGCATCACGCCCAACACCCGATAGGTCTCGCCCGCCTGTAGCGGCACCGGCCAGCCGCTCACATGGTTTGGCGCGGCGTTCACGCACAGAACTAGATCGCCCGGACCCACCGCGTCGCTCATGACCGTCATCCCTTTGCTCAGGCGCAAGTTTAACGCCTGGGCCGTCGGGCGGAAAGACCGGCGTTCGGACCCCGCCGTGGTCCATAGAGCCGGCCACAATTGTCC
>JAIXTR010000593.1 GCA_027483845.1 Caulobacteraceae bacterium
GATCCTGTGGAACCTGGTCTCCAATGCGCTGAAGTTTACCTCCAAGGGCGGCGTGAAGGTGCGGATCGGCCGCGAGGACGAGGCGCTGTCGCTCACCGTGTTCGATAGCGGCATCGGCATGACGGCCTTCCAGCTGGCCGGCCTGTTCCGCAAGTTCGCCCAGGCCGACGCCTCGACGACGCGGAAGTTCGGCGGGACGGGCCTTGGCCTGGCGATCTGCCGCGAGCTGGCCGAGGCCATGGGCGGCACGGTCAGCGCCACCAGCGCGCCGGGCATGGGCTCGACGTTCACCGCCATTCTGCCGCTGAAGAAGGTGGCCGCGCCGACCCCGAAGGCGAGCGTCCGTCCGAAGACGCGCGCCAAGCCGCGCCGCGCTGGGGCCGATGCGCGCGCGGTCCGGGTGCTGGCCGCGGAAGACAATGTGATGAACCAGCTGGTCCTGAAGACCCTGCTGGCCCAGGTGGGGATCGAGCCCGAGATCGTCGGCGACGGTCGGGCGGCCCTGGAGGCCTGGGAACGGGAGTCCTGGGACGTGATCCTGATGGACGTCCAGATGCCCGTGATGGACGGCCCGACCGCCACCGGACTGATCCGCACGCGCGAGCGCACGGAGGGCCGCGCGCGGACGCCGATCGTCGCCCTGACCGCGAACGCCATGCCCCACCAGATCGCCGAGTATCTGCAAGCCGGCATGGACGCCTTCGTGGCCAAGCCCATCGAGGCCGAGCGGCTGTACGAGGCGCTGCAGACGGCCGTGGACGGCCCGACCAACAGCAAGACGGTAGCGGCCTAGTCGGCTTTCGGATTCAGCTCAGCCCTCTGCCATGGACGGGTCCCGGCCGAACTCGACGGCCGAGACCACCACATCCAACACCGTGTCGCGGAAAGCGACGACGGCGGGTTCGCCCGGGGCGGCGCCAGCGGCCACCATCAGGGGCAGAAGGTGTTCCTCACGCGGGTGGGCTTCGCGGCCATAGGGCGCGGCGTCCCAGTGGGCGAGGGCGGTTTCGCGTTGGGGCGGATCGGTCACCGCCGCCTCGAGCCACGCATCGAAGATCTTGGACCGCGCGGTGAAGGCGGGCGAGAAGCCGCGCATGTTGTGCCAGCTCATCCCTGAGCCGACGATCAGGACGCCCTCGTCGCGTAAGGGGCTGAGCGCGCGGCCGGCGGCCAGATGATCCGCCGGGTCCAGGCCCGCCTTGAGTGAGAGCTGGGCGACGGGAATGTCCGCGTCGGGGGTGACCAGCTTCAGCGGGATGAAGACGCCGTGATCCCAACCGTGTTCGGCGTCCTCGGCCGAGGCGATCCCGGCGGCGGACAGCAGCTTGCGGACCCGGTGCGCCAGGGCGGGGGCCCCCGGCGCCTCGAAGCTCAGGTCATAGGTGTGCGGCGGGAAGCCGTAGTAGTCGTAGTCCAGTTGGGGGCGCGGGGACGTGCCGACGGTGAAGACCGGCGCCTCCCAGTGCCCGGAGACGATCAGGATCGCCTTGGGCCGCTCCGGCAGGCTGGCGATCAGCCCCTGGAGGTAGGCGGCGGTACGGTCCCAGGTGTCCGCCGGACCACGACCCCACTCCATGAAGAAGCAGGGGCCCGCGCCGTGGGGGAGGAAGACGGTGGGCAGGGTCATGGCGTCACCTGGGACCTTTCCTGGCGTCAGCCCGCCTTGGCGGGGACGTCGGCCAGGATCTTCTCGACCCAGGCGCCGTACTGGGCGCCATAGGCCTTGAGGAATTCGGCGGTGCTTTCGTTCACCAGCTCGCCCTGGTCGTCGAACAGGGCGAAGGCGTTGCCGACATAGGCTTCCTGGCTGAGCAGGGGCACGTTCAGGAACACCAGCGACTGGCGCAGATGGTGGTTGGCGCCGAAGCCGCCGATAGCGCCGGGCGAGAGGCTGATGACCGCGCCGGGCTTGCCGTTCCACACGGACTGGCCGTAGGGGCGCGAGCCGACGTCGATGGCGTTCTTCAGGACGCCCGGGACCGAGCGGTTGTATTCCGGGGTCACGAACAGCACGGCGTCGGCGGCGGCGATCTCCTCGCGGAACCGCACCCACGGCGCCGGCGGGGCGGCTTCCAGGTCTTGGTCGAAGTGGGGGAGGTCGGCGATCTCGACGAGGTTGAACTTGAGCTCGGGCGTGAGCGCGGCGAAAGCCTTCGCCAGCTTGCGGCTGACGCTGTCCTTGCGGATCGAGCCGACGATGACGGCGACGTTGCGAACTTGGGACATGATCGGATCCTTGGCGAGTGAATGGCGTGCCGGCTGCCCGGCGTGACCTGAAGATGGATGATAGCCTCGCCGTTGATAATCTGCTTCGATTGAAGGAGTGTCTCTCCGAATAGGAAACAGTCGGCATGGATCGCCTGGACGAAATCCGCGCCTTCGCCGCGGTGGCCGAGGCCCGCAGCTTCACCCAAGGGGCGCGCAAGCTGGACGTGTCGGGGGCGCAGGTCTCGAAGCTGGTGGCGCGGCTGGAGAACCGGTTGGGAGCGCGGCTCCTGAACCGCACGACGCGCGACGTATCGCTGACCGACACGGGCCAGGCCTATCTGGAGCGGGCGCGGGATCTGCTCGAGACCTTCGACGCACTGGAAGCCTCCGTCCGCGATCAGAGCGGTCCCTCGGGAAACCTGAAGGTTTCGGCGCCGGTGTCATTCGGGCGCAATCAGCTCACGCCCGCACTGCTGGAGTTCGCGACCGGCTGCCTGGCGGTGTCGCTGGACGTCACCTTCTCGGACCGGATGGTGAACCTGGTGGAGGAGGGCTTCGACGTCGCGGTGCGGATCGGCCATCTGACCGACAGTTCGCTGGTCGCGCGCCGGCTGGCGGCCGTGCGGATGATCACCTGCGCCTCGCCGGACTATCTGGCGGGGGCGGGCGCGCCGCGGACGCTGGACGATGTGGCGGGTCATGAGGCGATCCTGGACACCAACGCCCGCGACGCGACCGTGTGGCGCTTCGGCCGCAAGGGCGACGCCCAGGAGGTCCGCGTCCACGGCCGGCTGCGGTTCAACGGCGCGGAGGCGTGCGTGGAGGCCGCCGTGCGGGGGTTTGGGATCGTGCGGACGCCGGCGTTCGCGGCGGCGGAAGAGCTGCGAGCCGGACGCCTGGTGCCCATTCTCTGCGACTTCGAGCCGGAGGAGATCCACGTGCACGCGGTCTATCCGCACGCCCGGCACCTGGCGGCGAAGGTCCGCGCCTTCGTCGACTTTCTCGCCAAGCGCTATGCCGGCGAGCCGGAATGGCACCAGGGCTGGGGCGCGCAGCACCCGCCGGCGTGAGGCCAGCGGGGCCTCGGGTCAGGCGAAGGCGATCCAGCGGCCGGCGGCGGCGGTGACCACCCAGACCAGGATGCCGGCGTAGGCCAGCGCCTTGACCGCCGGGCCGACGCCGTTCTGGCCGCGCCCCGCGCTGACGATCTGGACGGCCGCGGCCGCCAGGATCCAGGCGAGGTAGACCAGGATCATGATCTTGTTGGCCGGATCCAGCCGGGCGTAGTCGTCAGGGCGGAAGATCACCTGATGCAGCGCCAGCTGGGTCGCCATCAGGGCCAGCAGGCCGATCAGATAGACGATGCGGGACACGCCTTTGGTCACGAACAGCACGATCAGGGCCGCGGCGATGATCGCGTGCCAGAGGCCCGGATTGACCAGCTTGGCGATCGCGAAGACACCGATGCTGAGGCCGAACAGCGCCATGCCCAGCGTGGCGGCGACGGCGGCGCCCCGGCTAAGCCGACCGTCCGTCTTGGCCGCGGGAAGGATCGCGCCGTAGGTCAGCAGCAGGGCCGCGGCCAGGCCGAGCATCTTCGCGGTGAAGGCTTCCGAGGTGTAGAGGCGCTCCGGGTTCGACGTGCCGATCAGGACGCCGGTCACCAGGATGCCGACGACGCCGATGTTCAGCCACGGCAGGACGCCCCGGCGCACCTCGGCCGGGCTCTCGTCCGTCAGGCCCGAGCCGATCAGGCGCAGGTTGAGCAGGATGCTGGCGCCGCCCAGCAGGGCGAGCGACAGGATGTGCAGGACTTCCCACTGGGCGAAGTACGGCTTGATCTGCGCGCCAGGGAAGGTCTCGTCCAGCGAGCCGACCCAGGGGGCGATGGCGGGGAAGATGTCCTGAGGACTGATCACTTCACCACCTCGTCGAGATCGATGGCGCCGGTTTCCGAGATCGCGCACTCCTGGGCGACGTTGGCCCAGTGCGGGAGGGGCTTGCCGCATTCATACCAGTCGTAGGCGATGAAGCGGCCGAAGGTGATGACGACGATCCAGGAGACGATCGACACCAGGGCCGACGCTCGCGCCTTGGCCGGCGGCTTGACCGCCGTGTCCCAGAGGTGGCGGTCCTTCTGTACCCGATAGTGGAAGATGAAGATGTTGATCACGGCGATCGCCAGGAAGATGAGCTTCAGGCGGAACCAGAGATTGTGGTAATAAAGCAATGGCTTGGCGTAAAACAGCAGCAGGCCCGTAACCACCATCAGCGCGAAGCCGAAGATCGTCAGCGGCAGGACGCGGTCGCTGATCACCGAGATCGGGGTGGTCTTGAAGCCGACGCCGAGCAGCCGCAGGTCGACGAGGAAGATCGTGCCGGCGAACAGCATCAGGGACAGGACGTGGGAGCCTTCCAGCAGGCCCCACACGTTCAGGGTGGAGGCGAGGCCTTCGCTCCAGGACGGATCGTACTCGCCGGGGCCTTTCCCCACCTGGGTGGCCAGCCAGACCAGGAACTCGCGTATCACCTGAATATTCCCCCGCCCAACATACCGGCTTTTCTACGCCTGCCGGCGTGCGTCTCAATTGCGCATTTGCTTCGCTGCCGCAAGACGCAGGTCCCCCGTTGGACGCTAGGGGCCGACGGTGCGGGCGGCAAGCACGATGCGCCCGCGGCGCCGCAGCCTTGATTTTCCGGCCGGCAACGGGTCGTTAGGCGCATGAGCACAGCCCCCCGAGTCACAGTCGCCGGCGCCGGGGTCTTGGGCCTGACGACCGCATTGGCGCTGGCGGACTGCGGCTGCGAGGTCACGGTCTGCGATCCCGGCGGCCCCAACGCCTCCAGCATCGCGGCGGGCATGCTGGCGCCCGTCTTCGAAGCCGTTCTGGACACCGAAGCCCGAGCGCATCTGGATCTCCTGATGCTGGCGCGGGACCTGTGGCCCGGGCTGGCGCATCGGGCGGGAATCCTGATCGACCGAACCGGAACGCTGGCGGTCGGCGACGAGGCCTGGCTCGCGGACGTCGCCGCCGGCTTCGCCGCCGTGGACCAGCGGCCCACCGGCCTGACCGGCGAGGCGGCGCGGGGACTGGCGCCGGGGCTTTCCGATGCGTTCGACGAGGCGCTGCTGTCGCGGGAGGACTGGCGTGTGGACGCGCCGTCCGGACTGGGCGCCCTGGCGGCCGCGGCGACGGCGGCCGGCGTAACGTTTCAGCGGCGGATCGTGCGCGAGCGGGGGGACGCCGACATCCTGGTCGTGGCTACCGGCGCGAAGGCGGAACTGCTGTCGGTCGCGCCCGAGCTGGCCGTGCTGACCCCGATCAAGGGCCACATCGTCCGCGTGGCGGCGGAGTCGGCTGGCGCCACGGTGCGGGGGCAGCATGTCTACGCCGCGCCGGGATCGGGCCTGGCGCTCGGGGCGACCATGGAGGTCGGCCGCGACGACGTCGGCATCGTGGAGGCGAAGGCCATGCCGCTGCTGGCGGCCGGGCTGCGGCTGTTCCCGGGCCTGCGCGGGGCGCCGGTGCAGATGGCGGCGGGGGTGCGCGCCGCGACGCCGGACGGCCTGCCGATGGTCGGCGCCAGCGCCGCGCCCGGCGTGATGTTGGCGGTGGGGTCCCGGCGCAACGGCTGGCTGCTGGCGCCGCTGGTGGCGACGATGGTGGCCGCGCAGGTCATGGGACAGGACGCAGGGCCTTACGCCGCCGCCCTGGATCCCGCGCGCTTCGGGGGGTGACGATGTCCGGCTTCTGGCTCTCGGACGAACAGCAGGCGATCCGCGACGCGGTGGTTCGGCTCTGCGAGGGGTTCGACGCCGACTACTGGCGCCGCACGGACGAGAGCGGGGTGTTCCCGGAGGCCTTCGTCGCCGCCATGGTCGACGCCGGCTGGCTGGGCGTGGCGATGCCCATTGAGCTGGGCGGCTCGGGCCTGGGCCTGACCGAGGCGGCCATCGTGATGCAGGCGGTGGCCGAGAGCGGCGCCGGCTTCTCGGGCGCCAGCGCGATGCATCTCAACATCTTCGGCCCCATGCCGATGGTGAAGTTCGGCAGCGACGCCCAGCGGCGCACGCACATCCCGCGGCTGATCTCCGGCCAGGACAAGATGTGCTTCGCGGTCACCGAACCCGACGCCGGCCTGGACACCAGCAGCCTGACGACGCGGGCGGTCCGCACCGCCGACGGCTACGCGATCTCGGGCCGCAAGATGTGGACGACCAACGCCCAGCGCGCGAACAAGATGCTGATCATCGCGCGCACGACGCCCAAGGACGAGGTCAAGCGCCCGACCGACGGGCTGAGCCTATTCTACACCGACGTCGATCGCACCCGGGTCGAGGCGACGCCGATCCCGAAGATGGGCCGCAAGGCGGTGGAGTCGAACGCCCTGTTCATCGACGACCTGCACGTGCCCGCCGACGACCTGATCGGCGAAGAGGGGCGGGGCTTCCACTACCTGCTGGAGGGTCTGAACCCCGAGCGGGTGCTGATCGGGGCGGAGGCGGTGGGCCTGGGCCGGGCGGCGCTGAAACGGGCCGCCGCCTACGCCAAGGATCGGATCGTGTTCGGGCGGCCCATCGGCCAGAACCAGGGCGTGGCCCACCCCCTGGCCAAGGCCTGGGCCGAGCTGGAGGCGGCGAACCTGATGGCGTTCAAGGCCGCCGCCCTGCACGACGCCGGGCGCGACTGCGGGGCCGAGGCCAATGCGGCGAAGTACCTGGGCGGCGAGGCCGGCTTCCACGCCTGCGAGGCGGCGGTGCTGGCGCATGGCGGCATGGGCTACGCCAAGGAATTCCACGTCGAGCGCTACTTCCGCGAATCCATGATCGCGCGCCTGGCGCCGGTCAGCCGAGAGATGATCCTCAACTACATCGCCGAACGCGTGCTGGGCCTGCCGAAAAGCTACTGAGCCTGCGCTGAAACGGCGCCACGTGTTCCGTGTTTGTTCTTGACAAGCTGGGCCATTGTTGAAAGGCTGAGGGCTTCCCATCCTGTCCAGGAGCTTGCGCATGCCCAGCCCGCCCCGCACCGTGCTCGATGGGCTTGAGGGACTTTGGGAAGGCGCGGCCGCCGGCTGGCGCGAGACGAACCGGCGGCGCGACGAGGCGGAGGCGGCCGCGACGCGCGAGCGTCGGCGGCTGGCGCAGTCGGCGTCGCGGGGCTTGGAGCAGGCTACGGGTGGGTTGAAGGAGGGCCGCCGCCGAGCTGGACTGGTCGCCGAGGCGGTGGTTGGGAACCGTGGTTATAGCCGAGAACCCCAGGCTGGGCCTGTGTCCCGGACGACGGTGGACCAACGGATGGCGACTGCCAAGGACACCATCGCTCAAAACGCAGCCCGCGCTTCCAAGTCGGGCCCTGTTTCGGCCATGGGGTGGCCCGGAGCCTTCGGCGAATGGGTCGGGAAAGTCGGCCCAGGCGGCGAGTGGGATGATCGCAAACGTTTGGGCGACATCTACGAGCGTCAGGGCAACTTCAGCTATGGCGCCACTGCCGCTGCGCTAGGGCTTCCAAAACACATCGCGCAGGCGGGGGCGGGTTTCGTGCAGCGAGGTCGGAACGTCTACCGAGCCGCGATGGGGGAACCACTAGCCGCGAGTGTTGGCCACCTTCGATGGCCCTACGGCGATGACCCTCGCGATCAGCTAAGTATTGCAGACGGGTACGAATACGGCCTGAGCCGCATGCGGCGTGACCGTTGAGGCTCATCAAGTTTGCGTTTCGGCTTGCGGGGCTCCTGGTCGCGTTGACGGTTGGATTGGTTGCGGCGTACGTGCTGCTGATCCTCGGCGTCGGGCTCCTACTGGCGGGATCTACGACACCCTACGTCTATTACGTCGAACCGAGTCCTGATCGCTTACTCAGTCGCGTTACCCGCATCGACTATGGGGGCGGTGTCACCGTCAGCGCGACGAGCGACGTCTATGTCGTGGGCCGGAGTTTCCAGGAACAAGCAAAGGTCGGCGTGTATGACCACGGCGCCTCGAGCCGCTTCGATGGCTGGCGTGGCAATCGCGCGATCAATGTTTGCATGCTCCGATATCGGCTCAGTCCTGAAGCCGCGTCTCCGAAACGAAGAGTCACCGTACGGGACGTAAACGGCGTGGCTGCGTCCGTAGGAGTCAGTTGGGACTGCCCTCCGGAGGTACTGGAGTGGAATAAGGGAAGGGGGAGATGACCGGTCTTCGCCTTCAGGCTTTCGTGTTGGTCGCGGCGCTGTCGCTCGGTGGATGCTTCAAGTCCACGCATGAATATCGCTACCGGAACCCGTCCACGCGGGTGTCGGTGTCCATTGAGGCGGCGGGGAAGGCAAAGCCTTCCGAGAAGCGTGACAACGAGGTGTATCTCGTTGGCGCTCGACCGCGGAGCGAGAATGGCGACAATCTGCCGGAAGATCGCGTGCGGGTCGGGTCGTTCAGAGGGTTATGGGCGCCGTCGTCTATCGCGTGGATTGATGCGACGACTGTCAACATTTGTCCCTTGAGCAACGATCGAATGGCGCTGAAGTCGGCTAGCGTTCTCATCACTGAGACAGAGAAGGCGACGTTCCAGATCACCACCGATTGCGAAGCGTTCAACCGCGCCAAACAGCGCCCCGCCGGTTGAGCGACGGGACGCTGGTCGGGGCTACTTCGGCAGCCGGAACACGATGGGGATGGAGACCTGGGCGCCGCCGACGGCGCGGCCGTCCACGGTCTGCGGGCTCATCTTGAAGTAGCGCGCGAGCTTCAGGGCCGCGGGGCCGAAGCCTAGGTCGGCCGGCGTCTCGGAGAGGATGCGGCAGCCCGCGACGGCGCCGGTGTCGGTCACCTCGCAGGAGATCGTGGCCTTGCCCTCCTGCTCCATGCGGACGGCGCGGTCCGGATAGAAGCGGGCCATCTCGGCGCCGCCCGGCTTGGTGAGCCAGGCGGGATTGCGGATCTGGGGGTCGGACTGGGTCGGCGGCGCGAGGGTCGGCGGGGTGAGAGTCGAAGTTGGCCCGACGGTCTGGGGCGGGTCGGCCGGGATCGGATCGACCGGGAGCGGGGGCACGGTCGGCGGCACCAGGTTCGTGATCGGCGGGTGAAGCGGCGGCGGTGAGGCCTGGGCGGGCTTCGCCGACGGTGGCGGCGGGGGCGGCGGCGGCGGGGTGTAGAAGTCGATGTCGATAGGCTTCGGTTCGATGATCGGCTCGGCCTTTGGCGGGGCGAACTGCATCATCGCCAGATAGGCCGCGATGAGAGCGTGCAGGCCGATGGAGCCGGCGACGACCAGGGTGGTCGTGGGCGACAGGCGCCGGCGCGGGGCGGCGAAATCGAAGGTGGTGGGTTGGCGGATGACCATGACTGGCTCCATGTGATTTACACATGTAGCTCGCGCGCAAATTACAGCAGTAATGTGGCGACTGTGCGCGTCGGTCGCAGGGCTTGGTTAACAGGGTTAGCCGGCTGTTAACCATGATCGACGACCACTCTCC
>JAIXTR010000383.1 GCA_027483845.1 Caulobacteraceae bacterium
GCGTGGACTGGTCCAAGGACGGAAAGACCCTTTACGTCCAGCGCGAGAGCCGCGACCAGCGGCGCCTCGACCTGCTCGCCGTCGATCCCGCCACCGGCCCGGCCAAGGTGATCCTCACCGAGACCGACGCGCACTGGATCGACCTCACGGACGACTTCCGTCCGCTGAAGGACGGGACCTTCCTGTGGTCGTCCGAGCGGTCGGGCTTCCGCCACCTCTACCTGCACGGCGCCGACGGCAAACTGATCCGCCAGGTCACCAAGGGCGACTGGCCGGTCGAGCAGATCGAGGGCGTCGACGAGGCCACCAAGACCGTCATCTTCGCCGCCCACAAGGACAAGCCGATCGAGCGCCGGATCTATTCGGTCTCCTACGCCAGCCCGTCCGAACCCAAGCCGCTGACCCCGGCCGGCGGCCTTTGGACCGTCACGGTCGCCGCCAAGGGCGGGGCGTTCGCCGGCACGTACGAGGACCCCAAGACCCCGCCCCAGACCGCCCTCTACCGCGCGGACGGCACGCGCGTGCGCTGGATCGAGGAGAACGCGCTCAAGGCCGGCCACCCGTTCTGGCCCTACGCCGAGCGGCTGCGCACGCCCACCTTCGGGACCGTCAAGGCCGCCGACGGCAGCGATCTCTGGTGGTCGCTCCGCACCCCGCCCGGCTTCGATCCCGCCAAGAAATATCCAGTCATTGTCCAGGTCTACGGCGGCCCCGGCAGCGCGCGGGTCTCATCGTCCTGGCACACGCCCGAGGACCAGATCCTGCTGGACGCCGGCTACATCCTGTTCCGCCTGGACAACCGTGGCACGCCCCACCGCGCCGCCGCCTTCAAGACCCAGATCGACCGCCGGATGGGCCAGCTCGAGGTCGACGACCAGATCGCCGGCGCGAAGCACCTGCAGTCCCTGCCCTACGTGGACGCCGGCCGCATCGGCGTCACCGGCTGGTCCTACGGCGGCTACATGACCCTGCTGATGCTCACGGCTCCCGACAGCCCTTTCAAGGCCGGGGTCGCGGGCGCGCCGGTCACCGACTGGAAGCTCTACGACACCCACTACACCGAACGCTTCATGGGCACGCCCGCCAACAACGCCGAAGGCTACGAGAAGTCCGAGGTCGTCCGCCGCCTGCCGGCGCTGAAGCCAGGCTCGCTGCTGCTGGTCCATGGAATGGCCGACGACAACGTCACCTTCGACCACTCGACCCGCGTGCTTTTCGCGCTCCAGGCCCAGGGCAAGGCCTTCGAGACCATGGTCTATCCGGGGCTCCGCCACCGCGGTGGCTGGACCCCCATGAACCGCATGCACCGGGCGATGCAGACCGTGGACTTCTTCGACCGCAAGCTGAAGGGCGATCAGCCGTCGCGCTGATCGCCCTCCACGTCTAGGCGGGTTTGCGGAACTTCAGCACCGCTTGGTCGGTCTTGCCGCGGATGGCGGGGTCGAAGACGTTGGCGGTGTGGGGATCGGAGGCGTCCTTCAGCATCGGGCTCTCGCCCTCGAACTTGAAGCCGGCCGCCTCAACCTCCTGGCGGATGATCGCCGGATCGATCCGGTGCACCTTCATCGCCGGCTCCAGGCCGGAGCCCGCCACCGCCACATGGTCGACGATCACATAGAGGCCGCCCGGCTTCAGCGACTTGAACACCTCGGCGTTGACCTTGGCCGCCGTGTCCTTCGGGAACGGGGTCAGGTGCAGGTCGTGATAGTTCTGCACCGTCAGCACCATGTCCACGTTGTCCGGCAGGTCCAGGGCGCCCAGCGACGCCGTCAGCGGCTTCACATTGGCGTAGGCCCCGGCCACCGCCTTCTGGTCTTCCGCATACTTGGCCTGGAACTGGATGAACTCGGACGGCTGGTAGGCGATCACCTGGCCCTTCGGCCCCACCGCCACCGACAGAAGGCGCGTGAAGTAGCCGCCGCCCATGATCAGATCGACGACGGTCTGGCCGGGCTTCACGGCCGCGAATTCCAGCAACTCCCCAGGCTTGCGCGCCGCGTCGCGCGCCGTCTCCGTCGCCGGCCGCCCCTTGTCGGCCATCGCCGCGGCGATGTTCGCCGGGGTCGCCGCCAAGGCCGTGGAGCCGACCGCCGCCCCGCAAAGCGCCAGCGCCGCCACGGCGGCCATAAGTCCGTTCCGAGTCATTCCCGCATCCTCCCAGATTTCGGTGCTGCGACCCTAGCACCGCCCACGCGGCGGCCCCTAGCGGCTTGGCGGCAACGGTCGTATCGTTGCCGTGCGTGTCAGTCAGGAGCCACCGTGATCAAGACGATCATCGGGGGCGCGGCTGCGGCTGCGCTCCTTTCAGGACCCGCCGGCGCGGCCGCCCCGTCCGCCGCCTCCGCCCCTCCATTGCCCGCCGCCTGGATCGTCAGTCCGACGGACACCGGCTGCCGCGTGGATCTCGAGCTGGTGGGACGGTCGGGCGGCGTCACGCCGGTCACCCTCACCTCGGACGGCCAGCTGGTCAGCCTGCAGTTCTTCAAGGACGACCTGCCGGCCCGCGCCTTCCTGCCCATTCGGATCGACAAGGCGCGGTTCTCCAACCTGATGCTACGCGGCGATGGCGCGACCGGCGAGCTGGTGCTGTCCGAGGAGACCGAGGCGGCGATGCGAAAGGGCGGAACCCTGGGCGTGGCCTGGCTCTCGGATGAGCCGCTCACCGCCTCCCTGGCGGGTTCGCAGCAGGGCCTGGCCGACCTGCGCCTGTGCGGGGCCCAAGCCGCCAATACCCACCGCGACCGCATGGCCGCCGAGCAGGCGGCCCGCGACCGGGCCGAGACCGAGCGTCGCGCCAAGGCCCTGAACGATGCGCAACTGGCGGCGGTCCAGGCCCAGGCCGCCGCGGCCGAGGCCCAACGCCGCCAGGTCGAGGAAACGGCCGATCGCCAGCGACGCCTCGAAGCCGCCCAGGCTGAGCGCGCCTATGCCGAAGCCCGTCAGCGGGCCTACGAGGAGGATCGACGCCGCGCCTATGCCCGGCAGGCTGAGGAGGACGAGGATCCGCGCTGGACGCCGCCGCCGCAGCGGCAAGCCTGGCCGCCACCGCGATACTACAATCCCTACTGAGGGAGGCGCGCGCTAGGCGACCGTCGCGGCGAACCGACGACGGCGGATCACGTAGCCGACCGCGCCGAAGCCCAGGATCATCATCGCCC
>JAIXTR010000356.1 GCA_027483845.1 Caulobacteraceae bacterium
CAGCTTGTCGGGCGGCACCTCGACATTGGCCGCGATGTAGCCCCAGCTGGTCCAGACCAGGCTGTGCTGCGAGTTCACGTCCGGCGAATAGGTCGCGCCCTGGGCCTCGCGCAGCTGATCCGTGAGGCGCAGCTTCATGATCTCCCGCAGGACGGCGGTGTCCCGCGCCCGCTGCGGATCGGCGTAGTAGTCGCTGGTGGGCCAGGCGATGACGCCGATCGCCTGGTCGGCGCGGCCCTTGTGGGTGAGCGTCAGCGGTTGAGGCGCGGGCTTGGGGAAGCCGACAATCCGCGCCGCCGCGGGCACAGGCGGCGCCGGAAGTCGCGGCGGCAGGGCGCCGAAGGTGGCGGCGGTGGCGGCGATGGCCTGGTCGACGGTGACGTCGCCGACGATCACTACCTCGACCGGACCCGACGTCAGGTCCGGCGTGACCACGGTTCTGATGTCGTCCAGGCGGGTGGCGGCCATCTCCTCGCGGCTCGGGAAGGTCCAGCGCCGGTCGCCGGCGTGCAGGATGCCCGGCAGGTCGCGCGCCAGGACCCCGCTGTCGGTCGCATCGTATTGGTCATGGAAGGTCCGGGCGGCGGCCTTGAGCCGCTCCAGCGCCGCCGGGCGCCAGCCAGGTTCCGTCAGATACGCCGCCAGCACCTGTAGCTGGGTCGGCAGGTCGCCCGTGCGGGTCTCGCCCGAGAGTGTGAACGCGTCGTCGCCGACGCCGAACCGGGCGCCGTAGACCTTGGCGGCCAGCACCCGCTCCATGTCGTCGATGCCGATCTTGGCCAAGCCGCCCTCAATCAGCGCATTGGCGGCCCATGAGGCCGACTGGCGGTCGCCGGGCAGGCCCAGCATTCCGCGGCCAGCGTTCACGCGCACCATCACCTCGTCGTCGCGGAAGGTGGTGGGCTTCACCGTCAGGCGGACCCCGTTCTCGAACCGGACGAAGGTCGTGCCCAGGTCGGCGATCTCGTGCCGCTCGGCGACCTTCCCGACCGCGCCGAAGGTCGCATACGGCCAGGCGATCTCGGCCGTCTGCGTCGACGGGGTCACGGCCACCTGCTGTGAGGTCTTCAGCGCCGCCAGCAGCGTCGCCTCGCCCCCTTCGATCGGGGTGGGCGAGGCCATGAACACCAGCGGTCCCTGCCCCTGGAAGATGGTCTTCAGCGCGGTGCTGACGGTGGCTGCGGTCAGGCCCTTAACGTCGGCTTCGAAATAGGCCTGATCGTCGGCCGGCGAGGTCACGACCGTATGGTCGGCCAGCGACTCGACGATCTCGGACGCCAGATCCGCCGGCCGGCGGGTGTTGGCGCCGGCGACCGCCGCCTTGACCGCGGCCCGCACCTCCTCGATCTCCCGGTCCAGCTCGTCCTGGCGCACGCCATACTGCACGATGCGCCGCTGCTCCTGCTCGGCCGCCGCCAGCGCCTCGCGCCAGCGACCCGACTCGGCGTTGACCCCGATGGTGGCGATTTCGGCGGCGTCGTCCTGCTCGCTCTTGGAGGCTCCGGCCCCCAGGAATGGCGGGTTGGAGCTGCGTGCGATGGCCGCGTAGCGCCGGTTCAACACCTGCAGGCCCAGGCTCTAGATCAGATCGCGGCGGCGCTTGGCGGTGGTGTCCAGCGACAGGTCAGGTGGACTTACCCACGCCACCTGCAACGACTGGGTGACGCCCGGATCGACCACCAGCCGCGCTGCGGCGGTCCGCTGGGCGATCGACCCCTGCGCGGGGTCGGGGAGGGCCGGCGCGCGGGCCCGCCAGTCGCCGAACGCCGCCTTGATCTTGGCCTCCATGGCGTCGACGTCGAAGTCGCCGACCGCGACGAACACCGCCCGGTCGGGCCGGTACCAGTGCTCATAGTAGTCCGTGATCAGGCGGGCCGGCGCGTTACGCAGCACCTCGACCTTGCCGATCGGCAGGCGGGTGGGCAGGCGCTGTCCCTTGAGAAGGAAGTTCAGGCGCTGGATCACCACCCGATACCCGGGCGTGTCGCGGGCGCGCTCCTCCGACAGGACGATGCCGCGTTCGCGGTCCACGGCGGCCGGGTCGATGGTCAGATTGAATGCGGCCTCGCGCAGCAACATCAGCGAGGTGTCGACGGTCTCGGCGTCGGTCCGGGGCAGGTCCAGCTTGTAGGTCGTCTCGGAGAATCCGGTGGAGGCGTTGGTGTCGGCGCCGAACGCCAGGCCCAGGCGCTCGAGGATCTTGACCATCTCGCCTTCCTTCACCGCCTTCGATCCGTTGAAGGCCATGTGCTCCAGGAAGTGGGCCAGACCCGCCTGGTCCTCGCGCTCCATCATCGAGCCGGCCGCGATCCAAAGGCGAAAGGCGGCCTGCCCGCGTGGGATCGTCTGCTTGCGGATCGCATAGCGCATGCCGTTGGGTAGGGCGCCGAAGCGGATCGCGGGATCGGCCTTCAGGTCCGAGACCGCCTGCGGCCAGGTCCCGGGCGCCAGGGTCGCGGCGGGCGCCGGCGCCTGGGCGGCGGCGGGCTGGACGAAGGCGAGGGCGAACGCAGCGGCGAGGGCGGGGCCTGCGCGCAGAAGACGGATCATCGAAATGGGCCTGGGACGGAGCCTGGAAGGGCGGGCACCATCGCCAAGCTGGATGGCGCCGGCAAGGCGCGAAAGCGGCGCGCTCGCGCTCGAGCCCGACACGGCTTACATAGCGTCGCGATGAGCACCGCCTATTTCGAAGCGCCCGCGCCGGGCGGATCGCGCCCGCCGCAGCCCGGGGATCCGGATTTCCACCCGGCGCCCGAGCCGATCGTCAATGCGCCGTGGCCGGTGGTGGTGCTGACCGTCGGGATCGTGCTGGCCTATCTGCTGCAGAGCCGGTTCCCGTTGCCGCTGATCAGCGAGGCCTTCGCCTTCTCGCCCGCGCTGATGCTGCAGGGCCACCCCGAGCGCCTCGTCAGCTCGCTCTTTGTGCACGGCAACTGGGCCCACGCCCTCATGAATGCGGCCTTCATCCTGGCCTTCGGCGCGCCAGTGGCCCGCTTCATGGGCCCGAGGCCCGGCGGCGTGGTCGCGTTCTTCCTTTTCTATCTGGTGTGCGGGGTGCTGGCCTGCCTGGGCTTCGCGGCTGTCCACTGGGGGCAGGACGTGGCTCTGATCGGGGCGTCGGGGGCGGCATCCGGCCTGATGGGGGCCGCCGCGCGGATCATCGGCGGGCAGGGGGGGCGGCCAGGGCCCATGTTCTCCAAGGCGGTAACCGGCATGGGCATGGCGTGGATCGTGGTGAACGTCATCATGGCGTTCACCGGCGGCGCACTGATCCCCGGCGCCGGCGAAGGTGGCGTCGGCTGGGAGGCTCACCTGGCAGGTTTCGCCGCGGGCGTTCTGCTGATCGGACCTTTCGGCTGGCTCGCGGGCAAGCGTTAGCCGCTGACGCGCTCACGGTTGCGTGACAGTGGCAAGCATTGTCACCCGTGTCGAACTGGGCGACGGTGTTCTTCCAAAGAACGGGAACAGGAGGCCCCATGCTGGTCTCGCAGATTCTCCGCACCAAGGGAGACAGCGTCTTCACCATAAAGCCGACCGACACGGTCGGCGCGGTCGCGGAGCTACTTCATTCCCGGGGCGTCGGCGCCCTGGTCGTTCTGGATGCCGAGCGAGTCGCGGGCATCGTCTCTGAGCGGGATATCGTACGCGCCCTGTCGTCGCACGGCGCCGCGGCGCTGGAGCGGCCGGTCTCCGATTTCATGACCGTGAATGTGCTGTTCGCCGACCCCGGCGAAACGGTCGACGCCTTGCTGTCGAAGATGACCGACCGCCGAATCCGGCACCTGCCGGTCTGCAAGGCCGAGCGCCTGGTGGGAATCGTCTCCATCGGCGACCTCGTGAAATGGAAGATCTCCGAGGTGGAGGCCGAGGCGGATGGTCTGAAGGCCTATATCGCCGCCAGCTGATAGTCGCCTGTTCGGCCGTCAGGCGTCGGCGGGTGTCGATGCGCCTGACAGCGCCGCGTCCGCGAGAGAGTAGGCTTCAAGCACGTCGGCGGTGGCGTCGCGGGCCCGCAACAGGGCCTCGCGGAGCGTGCAGGTATCGAGGTCCGGGCAATCGACGCACTTGCGGAACCCCAGGCGCGGACTGACGCAGGGAGCCAGGGCCAGCGGACCATCGATGATGCGGATCACTTCGGCGAAGGTGATGTCCGTCGCCGCTCGCGCCAGGACGTAGCCGCCGAACTTCCCGCGGCGACTGAGCACGATCTGGTTCCGCGACAGCTCGAGCAGAATCGCCTCGAGGAACTTCCGCGGCGCCCCAGCGCGGACCGCCAGTTCGCCGGCGCTGACCTGTTCGCCGTCGGCGCGGGCCAGCGCCACGAGCGCGCGCAGTCCGTACTTGGCCTTCTGTGACAACATCGGCGTCTCCCCCTGTGAACTTGTGGCGGGCGCATGGGGCGCGCGCAAGGCGTCGCACGTGAGGCGGGAGCGCCGCACGCCTTGCGGCGTGGCGCGTACGACGTGGGCCACCGATGTTTCCAGCCCGCGGACGGTTGCGGTCCCCCTGTGGCAAAGTCGCCTGCGCCCGTGGGCGCGCAGGGGCGTGAACGTGCCGGGCGCCGCCGTTCTGCGAGATTCTTTTGCGCGGCCCGTTGACGGACGCCGGGGTGGCCAATAGATAGCCGCCTCCGCTTGGGAACGGGCGGCGACACGGGAATCCTCGGGGGCGTAAGTCTCTGAGAAGACTTGAGGAAGTCGCCAATTTCCGAGAGGTCGACAGTCGCCCGGCGGCGGTCTGCGAGGTTCGCTTCGCACGGCTCCGAAGGACGGCCTGGCTTGAAGATCCGGAGGTTCCGGGGATCGGCCAGGGTTCCGTAACGGACCGGTTGACACCCTGGGGGACGGCCACTAGTTAGCCGCCTCCCGCTCGGGGCGGGGCTCAGATCGAACGGACGACCAGCGCGGAATAGGCGCTTGAAATTCGGTTCGAAATGAGTATGTTCCCGAGCTCCAATCGAATCGCTACGGACGTGGAGGGAAGCCCCTCGGCAGCCCACGGTGATTTTTGCGGCCGAAACCAGGGGTTCCTGGGGTGGTTGCAGGGCCCCAAAAAGGCCGATTGACACGAAAGAGGCCGGTCACTAGATAGCCGCCTCCGCCGACCACCCGGCGCTAAACAGTGGGCTCGGCGAAAGCCGGTGCAGGTCTTTGACATTGTGGAATAGGAAAGAGAAACGCAGGCGGCGGTGTTCTAGCGTCAAGCATAACTGGCTTGGCAAAGACGCTGACTGGATTGCGGTCTTTTTTGAAGACACCATGA
>JAIXTR010000543.1 GCA_027483845.1 Caulobacteraceae bacterium
AGCGCGTTGCCACGGCCGTTTAGGCCGGCGATGAGCCGTGGATTGATCGCCAGCGCCCGGTCGTAGAACGTCAGGGCCAGAGGCGCATCGCCCGCCCCCGCGATGGCGTTGCCGAGGTTCACCAGCGCGTCAGCATACTGCGGGTCCAGGGCGATCGCGTCCTGGAAGCGGGTCTTGGCCTCGCCGGCCCGGCCCAGCCCCAGCAACGCGATTCCCGCCGCGTTCATGGCCCCCGCAAAGCCGGGCGTGATCGACAGCGCTCGTTCCGCGGAGCCCAACGCCTCGGCCCAGCGCTGCAGGTCGTTGAAGGCGTTCGCGCGGTTCAGGTGGCCTTCGGCGTGGTTCGGATCGACGGCCAGCATCTCCGCGTAGCGATCGAGCGCCGCCGCGGTGCGCCCCAGGCGACGCAGGACCATGCCGTGCAGGCGAAGCGCTTCGACATCCGCCGGTCCGGACGCAATCGCGCGCGACAGCCAGTGATCGGCAGTTGCGTTGTCGCCCCGGACAGCGGCCATCAGCCCCTTGAGATGGAACAGCTCGGCGCCGTCGTCGCCACGGGCGATCAGGGTGTCGACAACTGACTCGCACGCCTCGAACCGCCCGCTGCGTTGCAGCCGTCGCGCTTGTTCCAGGGACGGCGGATCGGGGTCAGGCGCCAGCGTCCACCTCGACGATGTCGTGGCGCGCGAGCCAGATCAATCCACGCTCAAGGTAGTTTCGCCGTGGCGGCGTCACCAGTTCGCGCAGGGCGCCGACGGGGGTCGGGCCGTTGGCGCCCAGGTGGGCCAAGACCAGTTGGACCTCTTGCTGGGTCGGTCGGTTGAAGCGGCTGTAGGAGGCCAGCGGCGCCGCGAGCCGGGCCTGCGCCACGGCGTCCGTCATTCCCGTGGCAAGCCGGACGACGTCGGCGCGGTCCAGGTGGCGGGTGGGATACCCTTCGAAGAGGGTAAAGGGGTCGGGCGCGAAGGGGTTGGACTGCGGCGGCGTCACGCCGGCCGCAAGTCGGCGGGCGTTCTGCTCGGCCCACAGGGCTTGATACTGTGGGATGATCACGGACCAATCGAAGATCCGGCGGGCCTGGGCCTGGGCCTCGGCGCCCATGCGGCGGCGCAGCTCGGGATCCGCGATCAATTGCACGATCGCGGCCTCGGCCTTGCGCAAGTCGACGGCCGTGTATTGGCCCACGGCGCCGATGTAGTTCTCGTAGGTGAGCCAATTGTTGTTGTAGTAATAGGCGAGGTCGCCGCCCAGACCGGCGCGTGGCGCCATAGTAGGGACGCGAAAGCCGTCTTCGCCATCCCGCACAGTATCTTTATAGCCGTCCCAGTCACTGACCACCGACGGCAAGCCTGCAGCCATGGCTTCGACCGGCGTCAGGCCGAAGGTCTCCTGGATGTTATCCGAGAAGCTGATGAAGAAGTCGGCCACGGACCAGATCGAGAAGCGAACGTCAGGGGCACGCCCGTCGACCTGTCGGTAGTTGACTGACGGGCAGAGTTTTCGGGTCTCGGTGTGGAAGATTTCGCCTGCCGCGTCCGTCTCGGCCCAACCCGAGTTCACCCAGTAGATGGCCTTGCCGCTGCGGACGGCGGCCCGTTCCAGTGCGACGGCCATCAGGGCCGGGTTCATTTTGGCCTTGGCGTTGAAGCGGCCGACGTACAGGGCGACGATCGCGTCGTCGGGGATGTCGAGACGTTCCCGCCAAGAGTTGCGGGCCTGGGGGGTGGTGGAAAAGTCTGCACAGTTAACACCGAGGGGGATGGTCACGCGCTGGGCTTCAGGACGCCGGCGAGGTCCATACTGGTGCGCCATGTAGGCGCGCATCATTTCGATCTGAGTGTCCACCGCAGACCTGACCGCGTTGGAGGTACAGATCAACGCGTCATAGTCCTCCAAGGGGGCGATGAGGAAGTTCGGCAGCAGTCCCATGACATTGGCGCTGGCTGTGGTGTGGGTGATGCCGGTTAGCGCGTAGCGGCGCGTCCCATGGTGGAGGCGCCGCCATGCCTCCTGAACAATCGACGGGGACGGCAGGTGCATGACGCCTGGATCAGCGAGATCTTGTGGGGCGTTGTGCGCGATCCAGCGGACGGGACGCGTTGGCGGTTCGATACCCGCGACCAGTGCGTCACGCGCGGTCGGATTGAGCGCTGTGACGTTCCAGAAGTGGAAACGGTCCACGTCAGCGTGGCGGATGAATCCGCGAAGGAAGCTTTCGCCGGCCGAGTGGCGCCCCAGCAAGCGGGCCTCGGACGTTACGAATGCGTTGGGATGAAGGTAGATCGCGGCGTTGCCCATGCCGCCAGGGTCTTAGCGTGCGATCCGCAATGGCGGCAAAGAAAAAGGGCCGCCCCGAAGGGCGGCCCCCAATCCAGTGATCGTCAGACTTGTCTTAGGTCAGAATGTTGCCGGCGCTGATATCGGCCAAGGTCCGGCCCACCAGAACAACACCATCTTCGGCGGTGCCGTTGTTGGCGCCGCTGTCGGCGAAGACAACGACGTCGGTACCAACCTGAACGACCACGTAGTCGGCCGTACCGGCGATCTGCGAGTTCGCAAGCGACAGGGCTTGGTCGTAGGTCGAAGCCGTAAGTTCCAGGTAGTTCACGCCATCCGTGGCCGCGCCCACGCCGGCAAAGTCGAGCTTGTCACCCGTCTGCCAGTCGCTGATGCGGTCGAGGTTGGCAATGACCGTCGTGGAGTCGCCGTTGTTGAAGACGAACAGGTCGTTACCGTTTCCGCCTTGCAGAGCGTCACCGTTCGCGCCGCCGACGATGGTGTCGTCGCCGTCACCACCAGCCAGAACGTCGCTGCCAGCCCCGCCGGTGACGGAGTCGTTGCCGCCGCCCGCGTCGATGGTGTCCTTGCCGGTGCCGGCAGAGATCGTGTCGTTGCCTTCACCGCCCGTGGCGCTGTTGTCGCCGTCGCCGAGAGCGATGGTGTCGTTGCCGGCGCCGCCGGACACGACGTCGTTGCCGGTGCCGACGTTCACGGAGTCATTGCCGTCGCCGGCCGTGACGTTGTTCACACCGTTCGTTGCATCGCTGATGGTGTCGTTGCCGGCCCCACCGTCGATCTTGTCGTCGCCACCGCCGTTGACGATGGAGTCACCGCCGTCGCCGCCAACAACGACGTCGTTGCCGAGGCCGGTGTTGATGGTGTCGTTACCCGTGCCACCATCGATGCTGTCGGCGCCGTCGCCAGCGGAGACGCTGTCGTTGCCGTCTTCAGCGAAGATGGTGTCCGAACCAGCGTCCGAGCTCAGCGTGTCGTTGCCGAGGTTGCCGTTCAGAATGCTGCCAGCCGTGCTGAGCGTGCCGATGGAGTCGTTGCCCTGACCGCCGAAGATCGAGAACTTTCCAACCGTGGCCGACCCGTTGAGGGTGTCGTCGCCAGCGTTACCTTGGATCGTGCCGCCGCCTTCAGCGAGCGAGGCCACGGTGTCGTTGCCGTCGCCGCCCGAGATGGTGACGACGCCAGCGCCCGCGCCGATCGAGATGCTGTCGGTGCCCGCGCCGCCGTCGACGAAGACGCTGCCGCTGGCCGAAACGGTGTCGTTGCCGCTTTCGCCCGAGATCGAGTCGCCACCGCCGTTGCCGACGATGCTGTCGTTGCCGCTGTTGCCGTTCAGGAAATCGGCGAGCGTGCTGCCAATGAGCCGGTCATCGCCTTGGCCACCAAGGAGGGTCGCTTGACCATCGGACGACAGTGTGTCGTTGCCGAGGTTGCCTTGACCGTAGTTCAGCTGCGTACCAAGCAGGATGGTATCGTCGCCTTGACCGCCGTAGGCAGTGTCTGCACCAGAACCGCCGATAAGGCTGTCGTTGCCAGCATTGCCTTGCAACAGGTCGGCGCTGATACCGCCGTCGAGGCTATCGTTACCGTCACCGCCGTACAGCGCGTCACCAGCGTCCGTACCCGTACCCGAAGTCCCGTTCGTGTCACCCACGTAGAGACGCGAGCTATCCGGGAAGATGATATCCGGCTCGAGAGCGAACGTCGCCGGGAACGTCACGGCCTTACCCGTAAGACCCGAAATGACCGTGATGGTCGGCGTGGGGGTGGACAGCGTAGCTGCATTGTAGCGAACGGTTGTGAGGTTCGCTCGCTCGCCAGCCGCACCAAACACGAGGGTGTCGTTCGTATTTACGCCGAAGGCTGCAGCCTGCGCGTCCGTGATGGTTTCAAAGAAATAAGTCGCCATTAGTCTCTCCAGTCTTGTGTCACACGGACCCCTGGAATCGCTTGACCCCCATCCCCGATGGAGCGGTCCCAGCGGTCCACTACCCCAAGCGCCATA
>JAIXTR010000323.1 GCA_027483845.1 Caulobacteraceae bacterium
CGGATGTCCAGGGATCCAGACCGATGGCCGCCAGCGCCTGGGCCGGCTCGTCGCGCCGATAGCGTACGCCGGGGATGGGCGGCGGCGCCTCGGGCCCCTTGGGGCGGACGAGCGTCGTCTCGAAACCGGACTTCACCCCCAGCTCGGCGATGGCCAGAGCCGTGGGATCTCCACCCACGACGACAAGGCGCGGTGTCGGGTCGTACTGTTTCGCGATCACCGCTTCCGGCCAGGGCGAAAGCGCCGGAGCGCAAGCCCGGGTAAGGCCGTCGCTGACATAGCGAACCGGACGGCGCTCAGCCTCGGCAGCGAGCAATTCGCCCAAGACCGAATCATCAGGCGCGACTCGCTCCAGGACGATCTCGATCCGCGCGCCGCACAGGAGTCGGATATCAGGCCAGGGGCTACCCTCGCCGTAGATCAGCGTACGCGGCTGGCCATCGTCGAGGCAGGACCATGCATGGCCCGCCACATCCCCCTCGACGCACCCGCCGGAGAAGTAGCCCGCGAGGATTCCAGGGGCGAAAACCATCTGCGTGCCCTGGGGGCGTGGGCCGCCGCCCTCGACCGACACCAGCGTCGCCAGGACGAACGCACGGGTCTGCGCCACGGCCTGCCGCATCGCGGGGCGAACGTCTTCGGCCACGCCGAACATCGGCCAGTCAGGAAGAGGGTCAATCACGTCTTAACCATCGGGGGGATACGGCTTCTTAGCCTTTCCTGCGTCAAAGTGGCGTCTCGAATGGATTTGACCAAGCTTTTCAGGGCGCATGACCTCAACCCTCAGCAAGCTCGGCCTCGGGACCAGTCAGTTCGGTCTCGACCAGCCGCCCGGCCCGCGGGGGAAGCCGCGGGAGGCTGAGGCCCGGGACATTCTCTCGATCGCCGGCCGGTCCGGAATGACCGTGGTCGAGGTCGCGCGGGGCTCGGCCTCCGCCGACAACCTGCTGCGCGGCGCCCTCCCGCAACCCAACGCCTTCCGCGTGACCCTGTCCGCGGTTCGCCCGGACCGTGGACCCGACGTGGTCGAAGCCGAGTTGCGCGCGCAGATGCTGCGCCTCGGGCTGGAGCGCGTGGACACCATCGTCGCGCCGTCCGCGACCGATCTGTTCTCACCCCTGGGCCCGCAGCTCTGGGACCGCCTGAAGAAACTGAAAGACGAGGGTGTCTGCCAGCGGATCGGCGTGCCGGTCTATGCCTCGGACGATCCGGTGGGCGTGGCCCGCCGCTTCAAGCCCGATGTGATGCAAGCGCCGGCCTCGCTGCTGGATCAGCGCCTCCTGCTGGACGGCACGCTCGCGACCATCGCCGAGATGGGGATCGAGGTTCATCTCCGCTCGATCTTCCTCAACGGCGTCCTGTTCCTACCCCCGGACCGCGCGCCCAGCCACCTCAAGGCCGCCGCGGGCCGCATCTCCCGCGCGCGGCGCCTGATCGCCGAAGGCAAATCCGATCCGCTTCAGGCCGCCCTAGGCTTCGCCCTGACGCGCCCGGAGGCCAGCCATGTCCTGGTCGGCGTCACGTCAGCCGCCGAGATGAGCGCCGTCGTGGCCGCCGCCATGAGCCCTCCGCCGGACCTCGATTGGGACGAGATGGCCATCGACGACCCCGAAGCCCTGAGCTGGGTCGCGGCCTAGGCCGACCAGTCGCCGCTCTTGCCGCCGGTCTTGGAGACCAGCCGCACGGCTTCGATGACCATGCCCTTCTCCGCGGCCTTCAGCATGTCGTAGAGCGTCAGGCAGGCGACCGTGACGGCGGTCAGCGCCTCCATCTCAACGCCGGTCTGGCCGGTCGTCTTGACGCGCGCCGTCACCGCCAGACCGCCCTCGCCCGGCTCAACCCGCACCTCGGCCTTGGCGATCGGCAACGGGTGGCACATCGGGATCAGATCGGACGTTCGCTTGGCCGCCATCACGCCGGCGATCTCGGCCACCGCGCGCACATCACCCTTCCGCCCCTCGCCGGACAGGGCCAGCGCCAGGGTCTCCGGGCGCATCCGCACGAAGCCTTCCGCCACCGCCTCGCGCGCGGTCACGGCCTTGTCGGAGACGTCCACCATCCGCGCGCGGCCGGTCTCGTCGATGTGGGTGAGCTTGCTCACGCTTCCATGAGCCGGGGCATGAGCTCGACCATGTTGCAGGGCCCATGGCGGCTGTCGAGCTGGGCCGAGATCACCTTGTCCCAGCCGTCCTTCACCGCGCCGTTCGATCCCGGCAGGCAGAAGACGAAGACCCCCTTCACGATGCCCGCCAGCGCCCGCGACTGCAGGGTGGAAAGTCCCACGGACTGATAGCTGACCATGTGGAACACCACCGAGAAGCCATCCAGCTCCTTGTCGAAGAGCGGCCGGACGGCCTCCGGCGTGACGTCGCGCCCGGTGATCCCGGTCCCACCGGTGGTCACGATAGCCTCCACGAAGCCGGACGCCGCCCAGGCTTCGATCTTCTCCCGGATGGCCACGATGCTGTCGGGGACGATCGCCTTGTCGACGAGCTCGTGCCCCGCATCGGTGACGCGCTTGGCGAGCAGGTGCCCGGAGGTGTCGCTCTCCTCGTCTCGGGTGTCCGAGATGGCGAGCACCGCGATCTTCACGGGCTTGATCTGCTGTCTGGCGTCGATCCGGCCGCCGGGGGTGAACGCGTTCATGGAAAGCTCCTTCGCCCCTAGTCTAGCGCGGACAGGCGGCTATTCCACTGTCACCGACTTCGCGAGGTTTCGAGGCTGGTC
>JAIXTR010000476.1 GCA_027483845.1 Caulobacteraceae bacterium
CACATCGCCGGCGTGTCCATGGGCGGGATGATCGTCCAGCGCATGGCCATCGAGTATCCGGACCGCGTGCTGTCGCTGACCTCGATCATGTCGGCCCCGTCGGGCGATGTCGTCGCGACGCCGGAGGCCATGGCGGTGATCAGCAATCCGCCGCCCAGCCCGGAGGCCGACTACGAGGCTTTCGTCGCCCACGGCACGCGCAACGCCCGCACCATCGGCAGTCCGGCCTACCCCTGGACCGACGCCGAACTGCGTGAGCGGGTGATCGCCGAACACGCTCGCGCCTTCAATCCGGCCGGCGTCGGGCGGCAACGGAAGGCCATCGGCGCCGACGGCGACCGGACGGCCGAACTGCGGACGCTCAGCGTGCCGACCGTGGTCCTCCACGGGGCGGAGGATCCACTGGTCCAGCCGATCGGCGGCGAGCAGACCGCCGCCGCGATCCCGGGCGCGGAGCTGCGGATGATCCCCGGCATGGGCCACGACCTGCCACCGGCCCTCTACGACACGATCGTCGACGCTATCTGTGCGGCGGCCGACCGCGCCACATCGAACACCTAGACGAACGAGGAACACCATGGGACGTCTCTCCGGCCGCGTGGCCGTCATCACCGGCGCGGCCAGCGGCATCGGGCGGGCCTCCGCCAAGCTGTTCGCCGCCGAGGGCGCCAGCCTGGTCATCGCCGACCGCGCGGACGCCGTCGACGAAACCGCCGCGGCCATCGTGGCCGCAGGCGGCAAGGCCGTGGCGCTGAAGGGCGACGCCGGCGACGACGCCTTCGTCCAGTCGCTGGTGGCCAAGGCGCAGTCGGAGTTCGGCGGCCTGGATATCTTCTGGGCCAACGCCGGCATCTCGGGCGGGTTTGCGCCGCTGCACGAACAGACCGCCGACTACTGGTCGGAGATCCTGCGCATCAACCTGATCGGCGCGTTCCTGGGGGTGAAGTACGCCTCGGAGGCGATGATCCCGCAGGGCAAGGGCTCGATCATCTGCACCGCCTCGGTGGCGGGCATCCGCTCCGGCGCCGGCGGCCCGGCCTATTCGGCCTCGAAGGCCGGGGTCATCAGCCTGGTGCAGACGGCGGCCAACGAGCTCTACGGGACCGGCATCCGGATCAACGCCGTGGCGCCTGGCCTGATCGAGACGGGCATGACCAAGCCGATCTTCGACGGCGCGCGGGCCCGCGGCAACGAGGACAAGATCGGCCAGCTCAACCCGACCACCCGCTACGGGCAGCCGGAAGAGATCGCCGCCGCCGCGCTGTTCCTGGCGTCGGACGACGCGTCATATGTCAACGGCCAGACCCTGGCGGTGGACGGCGGGCTGTCGACCTCCCACCCGGTGGTGCGCCGCAAGAAATGATCCTGCTGATGCGCCATGGGGAGACCTTCTGGAACCGCGAAGGTCGCATCCAGGGCCATACGGAAAGCGACCTGACGCCCCTGGGCGAGCGTCAGGCCCGCGCCATGGCGGGTCTGGTCGCCGACCTGGTCCGCCATGACGGCGGCGACTTTCGCCTGGTCGCCAGCCCCATCGGCCGCGCCCAGCGGACCGCGGCCATGGTGGCCGACGCGACCGGCCTTTCGGTGGAGCTGGATCCCCGCCTGATGGAGATCGGCTGCGGCGCCTGGGAAGGGCGTCTGCGGTCCGAGATCGCCGACGTGCACCCGGAGGTCTTCAAGACGCGGGAATGGTTCTTCGGCGCGCCCGGCGGCGAGACCTTCGAGGATGTGACCGCGCGGGCGGCTGACTGGATCGCCTCTCTGCCGCCTGAGCCGGAGCGGCGGGTGATCGCCGTCAGCCATGGGGTCTGGGGTCGGTTGGCGCGGGGCGTCTATGGCGGCCTGGACCGTCAGGCGACGCTGGACCAGGACGTGCCCCAGGACGCGGTCTATCGCCTGCAGGACGGCCGCATCGATCGCTTCGACTGCGAGCCGGTCGAATAGCGCTATAACCGTTCATGCTCCGGGTTCCGCTCCTCCTCGCCGCGGCTTGCCTCCTGCTGGGCGCGGCCAAGGTTCCGACCATCGACTACCGGCTGGGCGTCGAACCCCAGGCCGACAAGCCGCCGCTGTTGGACGTCGAGATCCGCTTCATGGGCGATGCGGACGGCGAGACGCGGCTGGAGCTGCCGGACCACTGGGCGTCGTCGAAGGACAACTGGCGCTATCTCTCCGATCTTGAGATCAAGGGCGCGAGCGTCACGGCGGACGGTCCGGCCGTCCGCATCCTGCGCCATCGCCCGAACGCCCGGATCACGGTCACGTACCGGGTGCAGACCGCCTACGACCAAGACCCAGCGGGCGCCGACGGCAATCCCTATAAGGGGCCGCTGATCCGTCCGGACTGGCTGTCGGTGATGGGCGAGTTCGCCTTCGCCACACCCGCCGGCCGCGAGAGCGAGCCGGCGACGTTTCGGTGGGGACGGCTCCCCAAGGGCTGGCGCATGGCCTCGGATCTGGAGCACGGCCGGATGGGCCGGGCGATGACGGTGAATGACGTCGGCGACTCCGTGATCATGGGCGGGACTCGGCTAGAGGTGGTCGAACGCTCGATCCCCGGCGGGACGCTGCGGTTCGCGGCGGCTGAGGGTGGCCCGTATCCCATAGCGCCCATGGCCGACGACATGGCCAAGGTGATCGCGGCCGAGCGCGCCTATTTCGGTGACCTTTCCGAGCCCTATTTTGTTGGTCTGGTTCCACTCGCGCCTTGGAACAAGGGCCTCTCCGTTGGCGGAACGGGCCGTGGGGACGCCTTCGTTCTCTACGCCACGCCCGGCGCCGCGGATCACCTGCGCTGGATCATCGCCCACGAGCACACGCACACCTGGATCCCAAGCCGCGTGGGTCGCATGGGCGAAAAAGATCAGGCGCTGCACTACTGGTTCAGCGAGGGCTTCACGGATTTCTTCACCCATCGGATCATGGCTCGCGCCGGGTTGGCGACGCCGGCTGAGATCGTGGCCCGCATGGATGCGGCGCTTCGGGCATACGACGTCAATCCGCTCAGGAGCGCGCCCGCGAGCCGCGTCCTTTCCGACTTCTGGACCGATGCCAATGCTGAGAAGCTACCCTACCAGCGGGGTCAGCTGCTGGCGCTGAAGTGGGACGAGGAGATCCGGCGAAAGACCGGCGGCAAGGCCGACATGGACGACGTGATCCTGCGCATGCGCGACCACTATAAGCAGTTCCCCGCGGGACAGGGTCCGGACGTCGTCACCGGTCTAGTCTCGGCCGCCTGGGTGGTCGCCCAGGTGGACCTGCGGCCGGACATCGCCTGGTACGCCGACCGCGGCGGCTATGTCGATCTGCCGGAGACGCTGTTCGACGGCTGCCTGGACGCCCGGGTCATCACTAGCCCGGCGTTCGACAGCGGCTTCGATCACCTCGCGACGGGCCAGGCGAAGGTGGTCAAGGGCGTGCGGCGGGGCGGGCCCGCGTGGAACGCGGGGCTGAGGGACGGGATGGGCGTCAACGCGATCGACGTTAAGGCCGGCGATACGAGCCGCGAGATCGTGCTGACCGTGCGGCCGGCGAAGGGCGGGAAGCCGAGGAGCCTCCGCTTCTGGCCCTACGGGGACAGCGATGTGCAGACCCGTCGGCTGCAGCTCGCGACCGGGCTGTCCGAGGCGGCGCTGGCGGCCTGCGGACGCAAGATCGGCGGCCTCTAGCCCGGAGAATTCGACGCACGCCGTTCTTCCATTTTCAGGTCCGGAACCGCGATTCCAGCCTCCGGATTGAGTCGGGGTGTCGACTTATTCCCCTGAGCGGCGAGTGTCGTTGCGCCTGCGTCCCTGGGTGGTTAGCGCCGCATGAACGTCGTGGACGTCGGGGATATTCATTATGCGTTTTCGTCAGCTGGCGGCTGCTCTGGCCGTTTCCACTTGCGCCCTCGGCGCCACGGCCGCCCAGGCGGGCGTGACCGATATCAACAACGCGCTGGACGCGATGAGCTACTACAACCTCATCGTCCGCGGTGACGTGACCACCACCAGCGAGGTCGAAGGCCGGGGCTTCGTCGGCGGCTCGCTGAAGGGTCAGGCGACCCAGTTCAACATGGACAATCTGTCGGGCTACGGCCTGACCGTCGTCGGCGACACCGTCGGTGGCAAGAAGAACACCTGGGGCGACATCCAGGTCGGCGGCAACGTCAGCAGCGGTGTCGAATTCCAGAGCGCCGCGGCCCAGGTCCTGACCTATGGCGGCACGCTCTCGAACACCAACGTCAACAACCCCGACACGGCCGTGAAGGTCGTCGGTCTGCAGACGACCCTGGCGGCCGAGCGCAACGAACTGTTCGGCGATCCCAGCGTGTCGGGTGACACCGGCGACTTCGACGAACTGTCGACCTACCTCAAGAACCTGGCGGCCACCGACAGCACGTCGCTGACCGGCAACAACCTGACCTTCAACGCCACCTCGGGCGGTGACGTCGCGGTGTTCAGCATCGCCAACCTGACCACGGCGCTGGGCGCCACCAGCGACCTGAAGTTCACCTTCCCCGCTAACTACGACCTGGTGGTGATCAACGTCGCCGGCACGAACATCACCCTGCCGGGCGGCTTCAACTTCAACGGTCCGGGCAGCCTTGGCACCAAGGTCATCTGGAACTTCTACGAAGCCACCAGCCTCGATTTCGGGTCGAAGGCGTTCTACGGCTCGGTGCTGGCTCCGACCGCCCAGGCGACCATCGGCAACTTCATCGAAGGGACGGCGGTCTTCGCCGGCCTGACGGCGAATGGCGAGATCCACACGCCGGGTCTGACCCCCTATCGCGTGCCGCTGCCGCCGCCGACCGGCGCGGTGCCGGAGCCGGCGACCTGGGCGTTGATGATCATGGGCTTCGGCGCCGCCGGCTCGATGATCCGTCGCCGCCGGGCGCTGTTCGCCTAACGACCTAGTGCAGAGGGCCGCGCCGCCAGGACCATGGCGGCAGGCCCTCTCGCCGCGGCGCCAGATACTTGAGCGCCGCCAAGGCGCCAAACGTCGCGGCGACGCCAAGCGCGAAGGCCGCGACCGCCGCCGTCGAGAAGGCGGCGGGGCCTAGCGCCGACCGCCCCGGCGCCATCCAGTGGACCAGGTCTCCGTCCGACGCCTCAGGGGTAGATTCCTCGGGGGTCTGGGTCATCGCCGAAGCTCCAGTTACGACAAGCCCTAACCCCCCGCCCCGGTGGGGGTTCCTTGCGCCACCCCGCGTGGGCTAGAAGGCTGGCTCGCGTCGACGACTTCGAACCAGAGACCCAATGGCTGGCCACTCAAAATTCAAGAATATCATGCACCGCAAGGGCCGCGCCGACAGCGTGCGCTCCAAGCTGTTCTCCAAGCTCTCGCGGGAAATCACCGTGGCGGCGAAGATGGGCCTGCCCGACCCGGCGATGAACGCCCGCCTGCGCCTGGCCGTGAACAACGCCAAGGCCGAGTCCCTGCCCAAGGACGTGATCGAGCGCGCGATCAAGAAGGCTTCTGGCGGCGAAGCCGAGTCGTATGACGAGATCCGCTACGAAGGATTCGGCCCTGGCGGCGTCGGGGTGATCGTCGAGGTGCTTACCGACAACCGCAATCGGTCGGCCTCCACCGTCCGCTCGACCTTCACCAAGTGCGGCGGGAACCTGGGCGAAACCGGCTCGGTCTCCTTCATGTGGGACCGGGTGGGCCAGATCACCTACGACGCCAAGGTCGGCTCCGAGGACAAGGTGATGGAAGCGGCGATCGAGGCCGGCGCCGACGACGTGGAATCCGACGAGGACGGCCACACGATCTACACTGCCTTCGAGCAGCTGTCGGACGTCGCCGCGGCGCTGGAAGCCGCGCTCGGTCCGGCCCAAGCGACCAAGCTGGCCTGGAAGCCCAAGGCGCTGACCCCGATCTCCGGTGACGCGCTCGGGACGCTGATGAAGCTGATCGAGACGCTGGAAGACGACGACGACGTCCAGAACGTCTACTCCAACGCCGACATCTCGGCCGAGGATATGGAGTCCCTGGCGGGCTAATGGCGAAGCGTCCGCCACCAGGGCCGGGGGACGACGACCCCCGCGTGACCGACCTGCGTCGGTACCGGCAGGAACGCGAGAAGGCGGCCCGCAAGCCGCCGCCCAAGGCCAAGCTGCCCGCCGCCGGTTTCCTGGGCTCGAACCCCAAGGCCGGCCTGATCCTGGCTGTCGTGATCCTGGTGATCGTGGCGTTCTACGTGGTTCCGAATTTCCTCTGACGTCGGGCATAGGCGCCGGCGCGGAAGGTCCGGTATGGTCCCCGCCATAAAGAGGGGAAACCACATCATGAAGCCTATCGTCAGCCTGGCCGCCTGCGCCGCCGCGCTCAGCCTCGCCGGGTCCGCCCAGGCCGCCGGCGACTATGTGTCGATCGTCCAGGAAACCACGCTCACCGTGCCCGCCGAGACCGCCTGGGCCAAGGTGAAGGGCTACTGCCTGATCGGCCCGTGGCTGAAGACCACCTGCGAGATCACCCAGGGCAAGGACGGCGAGCTCGGCGCGGTGCGCAAGATCGCGGGCCGGATCGAGGAGGTGATCGTGGCCGTCACCCCGATGTCCTACACCTACGCCGACGTGGATCCGAAGATCGCCTATCACGGGACGGTCGAGATCCGCCCGGTGAACAAGACCAGCTCGAAGCTGGTCTACAGCCTGTTCTTCGACCAGACGACGATCCCGGTCGAGCAGCGCGACGCCAACAAGACCCGTCGCCAGCAGATGTTCGCCGGCGTCATGGCGACGATGAAGGGCATGGCCGAAGCCAAGTGACGGCCCGTCCCCTCCCGCCGCGCGGGAGGGGCTCCGTTCCTGTCCGGGGGCGACGGCGTCTGATCCGCTGCATCAGGTCGACGAGGCCGCCAAGTCGGCAGATCGACCGGACCGGCCGATAATCGGCGTTCGCGATTCGACCGGCCCCGTCGCCGTGGGCTAGAACAGGCGCAACGGGGGGAGCGAGGCGTCATGCAGAGACGGAAGGTCGACCGGGCCCAGCGCATGCGCGCGCGGCGGGTCTGGTGGGAGCGCAACGGCGCGTTCGTGCGGGGCCTCTTGACCGGATCGGTCCTGACCGCCCTGGGCGCGTGGATCCTGCAGTTGGTGATGTTCCGATAGCCCAGCCGCCCACGCCCGAATACCTCGCGGCGAGCGCCGCCTACGAGGCCCGCGCGCGGCGCGAGGTGGATCGCTGGCGGGCCGAGATGTCGAGGCCGCCGGGCCTGATCGATCGGGCGGCGCGGAACGTCCAGGGCCGAATCAACCGGATCATTCCCGAGCAGGTGCACGCGACCGTCACCACGGTGATCGAGGGGCTGACGCGCACGATCCTGACCGGCGCCGACCTGACATCGCGCGGCCGCCGGGTGGGCGCCGATCTCGCCGCGTCCGACGCCCAGGCCCGGGAAATCATCGACGCCTATCGCAAGACCGCCGCCGTCGAGGGCGGTGTGGCGGGAGCCGGCGGGTTCTGGTTGGCGCTGGCCGACTTCCCGGCGCTGCTGACCCTGAAGATCAAGATGCTGTTCGACGTATGCGAGGCCTATGGCCACGACGTCGCCCAGTTCGAGGAGCGGCTCTACATCCTGGCGCTGTTCCAGCTGGCGTTTTCCGGCGCCGAGCACCGCGCGACGGTGCTGCAGACCCTCGACGACTGGGATGCGCGCCAGCACCCGACGGACTTCGCCCACTTCGACTGGCGGACGTTCCAGCGGGAGTACCGCGACTACATCGACCTGGCGAAGATGGCCCAGTTGATCCCGGTCGTCGGCGCCCCCATCGGCGCCTTCGTGAACTGGCGGCTGCTCGAGCGATTGGGCGAGACGGCGATCAACGGGTATCGAATGCGCTGGCTCGCGCGTTAGACCCAGATGCGCCGCCTGGCTCTCGTCATCCTCCTCGCCGCCTCGCCGGCGCTGGCACAGACCGCGATCACGGACGCGCGTGTCCGCGCCTATGTGGCCGGCCAGGAGAAGGC
>JAIXTR010000013.1 GCA_027483845.1 Caulobacteraceae bacterium
CGCCCGTCTTCTTCAGGATCGGGGTGTTGGTCAGTCCCGGCAGCACGCCGCAGACGCGGACGTTCCAGCTCTCCTTCAGGCCGGCGCAGCTGCGGGTGAACATCAGCAACCCGGCCTTTGTCGTGGCGTACATCACCTCCGACAAGCCCTTCCCCAGCGCCACGGTCGAGATGGTGTTCACGATCACGCCGCCGCCGCGCGCGCGCATTGCCTGGGCCGCGATCTGGGTTGCCGCCACCACGGACGTCAGGTTCACGTCGATGATCCACTGCAGGCGCTCGAGCGGCGCCTCGGGAAACTGCGGCGCGCCCAGGACCACGCCGGCGTTATTGTAGAGGACGTCGTAGCCGCCCGCGGCCTCCAGCGCCGCCATCCACGTCTGGGCCGCCTTAAGGTCGGCCAGGTCGACGGCCCAGGCGCGCGCGCGGGTCTGCAGGCCCAGCCCGTCGATGAGCCGCACCGTCTCCGCCATGCCGGCCTCGTCGACGTCGGCGATGTGGACGACGCTGGCGCGTTTCTGCGCAAGGGCGACGGCCGCCGCGCGTCCGATACCCGCCGCCGCGCCGGTGACCACGCAGATCTTGCCTTCGATTTCCATGGCCTCCGGCTCCTCCGTTCGTGTTTTCGCGAACTTACCGCGCGACCGCTAGAACCGTAAACTTGATTGACACTAGGGGACCCCGCCATAGGGTGTCCGCAAGGCGCGAGATGACGCCGTTGGGAGTGAGATGGACCAGGCCGCCACGACTGTTGCGACCCCGACGACGCCGGCGGCCCGGCCGGGCCGAACCCTGGCGCTGCTGATTCTGACGGCGGTGGGCACGGTCAATTTCGTCGACCGCCAGATCCTCTCGGTCCTGGCCGAACCGATCCGCCAGGAACTGCATCTCAGCGACACCGAGCTCGGGCTGCTGACGGGCCTCTCATTCGCGCTGTTCTACGCGATCATGGGCGTGCCCGCGGCCATGCTGGCCGACCGCGTGAACCGGGTGCGGCTGGTGGCGGCGGCCTGCCTAGTCTGGAGCGTGTTCACCGGCGCCTGCGCCTTCGCGACGTCCTTCTGGCAGCTGGCGCTGGCCCGCTTCGGCGTCGGCACGGGCGAGGCCGGCGGCACCGCGCCGTCCCTGTCGATCCTCGCCGACTACTACCCGCCCGCCTCGCGGCCCGCGGTCATCGGCCTGTTTACCGTCAACGGCCCGCTGGGCGTCTTCATCGGCGCCAGCGTGGGCGGCTGGGCGGCCGGACAGTTCGGCTGGCGCGGGGCCTTCCTGCTGGTGGCCGGGGTGGGCGTGGTCGCCGCCCTGGCCCTGGCAGCCCTGGTCCGCGAGCCCGTGCGCGGCGGCCTCGACCCCGGCCACGACGCCGCCGTCCAGCCCAAGCCGGCCGGGCTGGGCGCCACCCTCGCCGTCTTCATGTCCCGGCCGACGCTTCGCCTGCTGCTCCTGGCCAGCGGTCTGGCCGCCTTCGTCAGCTACGGCATGCTCAACTGGATTCCGGCCTACCTCATGCGCGTCCAGGGGATGCCGCTAGCCGAGATCGCCCGCTGGTTCGGACCCGCCGCCGGGATCTGCATGGGCTTAGGGATCTGGGGCGGTGGCGCCCTGGTGAACGGCCTCGGAAAGCGCGACATCCGGGCCTACGCCTATGTGCCGGGCCTGGCGGTGCTGGTCACGGCCCCGTCGCTGGCGTTGGCGGTCATGGCCTCGTCCTGGCAGACCGCGCTGCTGTTCATGCTCGTGCCCATGGTCACCTGCACCATGTTCACCGCCCCGGCCCTGGCCCTGGTGCAGAACCTCTCCCCCGTGACGGCCCGGGCGACAGCCACAGCCCTGGTGCTGCTGGCCTTCAACATCGTGGGCCTGGGCGGCGGTCCGCTGGCCATCGGGATGGTGAGCGACGCCCTGGCCGCCGCCGGCGACCCCGCGCCGCTCCGTACCGCCCTGCTCTGCGCCGCCCCCGTCTCAGTGCTGGCCGCCCTCGCCTATTTCGCTGTCTTCCGCGTCGTGCGCGCGGACGCCAATTCCATCCTTAAGGAGGCCGCCGCATGAAGGACCTGAGCGGCAAGACCGCCTTCGTCACCGGCGCCGCCAGCGGCATCGGTCTCGAGACCGCCCGCGCCCTGGCCCAGCGCGGCGCCCGACCGATCCTGGCCGACATCGACGGCGTGCGCGCCGAGGCCGCGGCCGCCGAGCTCCGCAGGGACGGCGCCGACGCCATCGGCATCGCGCTCAACGTGGCCGAGGAAGCCGACTGGGCCCGTGCCGGCGAGACGGCCGGCAGGTTCGGCGATGTCCGGATCCTGGTGTCCAACGCCGGGGTCGGCGGCGGGGCCGGCGCCTTCGAGACCTATGACCCGGAGGTATGGCGCTGGGCCTATGCGGTGAACGCCCACGCGCACCTCTACGCCTGCCGCACCTTCCTGGGCGCCATGAAGGCCGCGGGCGAGCCGGCGCACCTGGCGATCACGGCCTCGATGGTTGCCCTCGTTCCGCCGCCGATCTCCGTGGCTTACATCTCGTCGAAGTTCGCGACCCTGGGCATCGCCATGGCTTTGCGAAACGAGCTGGCCGACACCCAGGTCGGGATCTCGGTCCTCTGCCCCGGCATGTCGGCCACCAATATCGTCGCCACGACCGCACGCCTGCGCCCCGGCGCCGGCGTGCAGGGCGCGGCGGCGGCGACCGCCCAGAACATGAGCGGCGTCCTGGCCGGCGGGATGTCCCCGGCCCGCATCGGCGAGCGGGTCGTCCAGGCCATAGAGACCGGCGAGTTCTTCATCTTCACCCATCCCGAGTGGAAGGCGATGGCCCAGGCGCAGTTCGACGAGATCCTGAGCGCCTTCGGCCCCTCCGCCGATCCTGACTATGCCGGCGACGACATCGATGGCCTGATCGCCGCCAACGGCGCACGGCGCATGAACGTGGCGGTGGGCGCCAAGACCTCCCGCGAAGCCCAAGAGGAGACTCCCGATGTCCGATGACGCCGAAATCCGGGCGCTGGCCAAGCGCTTCTTCGACTGCGTGGAGGCCGGCGATATCGACGGGCTCGTGGCCTGCTACGCCCCCGACGCCGAGATCTGGCACAACACCGACGAGCAGATCCAGGGGCCCGAGGACAACCGCAAGACCCTGGCCGGCATGGTCACCCGCATCCTCGACCGCGTGTACGACAACCGCCGCGTCGAAGTGTTCGCCGGCGGCTTCGTGCAGCAGCATGTGCTGCGCGGCACGCGCAGCCACGATGGCGTGCGCGTCGCCCTGCCGGCCTGCATCGTCTGCGCCGTGACGGACGGCAAGATCACCCGTCTCGATGAGTACTTCGACTCCGCCCGCGTGGCGGACTTCCGCAAATTCGCCTGACCTTCTTCTGGATCGTCATCGCCCGGCTTGTCCGGGCGACCCATACGCACCGATGTCGCCGGCGTTTCGCGGCGGCGCCTCTGCAGTCTCCCGCCCTAGGCGGAGATCATGGGTGGCCCGGACAAGCCGGGCCATGACGAGCCGAAGGGAGACGTTTCATCACTCCGAGCCCTGAAGGAGCTCCACATGCCCGTCCTGAAGCAGATCCCCCGCGCCGAGGTCACCTCCGAGGTGGTCACCGCCTACTACGACCGCCTGTTCGGCCCCGACCGCGACCCGGTGACGAGCCCCGGCACCGCCACCGGCACGCCCGGCGACTGGTGGACCGTCTTCGCCATCGCGCCCGACATCTTCAAGCACGCCGTCGACGGCTTCGCGGTCTATCGCCACCCCGATCGCAAGCTGGACCCGGTGCTGCGCGAGCTGGGTCAGACCCGCGCCGGCTGGGTGAAGGAAAGCCAGTTCGTCTTCTCCCAGCACTGCAAGTCACTGCGCGCGCTCGGCGTCTCCGACGAGAAGATCGCCGCCATCCCGCACTGGACGGTCTCCGACGTGTTCAACGAGCAGGAGCGAGCCGTGCTGGCCTACGCCGACTGCCTGACCGCCGGCGATGGCCGCACCCCGCTGGAGGTGTTCGAGAAGCTCCGCACCTTCTGGGGCGACGAGGAGATCTTCGAGTTCACCTACATCACCACCCTCTATTCCATGCACGCGGTCATCACCCGCGCCCTGCGGATGGAGTTCGACAACGTGGCCGAACGGATCACCGAGGTGGCGGCGCCCGAAGGCTTCAACGCCCAGGACTTCCTGAGCACGCCCCAGCGGCGGTAGCGCGACGCTGACACCGCCCGCGCCGAAGCCGGCGCGGGCGGCTTTACGTTTCTGACTTTCGCGTCCAATAATGACTGCATGGTCAGAAACGTCGAGACCGTTGATCGCCGCCGTGTGCGCACGCGCGCCGCCCTGCTGCAGGCGGGCCGCAGCCTGTTCGCCGAGCGCTCCGTCGAGGGCGTGAGCATCGACGAGATCGTCGCGGCCGCCGATGTCGCGAAGGGCAGCTTCTACAACCACTTCCCCGACAAGGACGCCCTGGCGCGGACCCTGGCCGACCAGGCCCGCGCCTCGGTCGAGGCGATGGCGGCCCAGGTTGGGGCGGGCGTCGACGATCCTGCCGAGCGGGTGGCCCGCGCGGTCTGCGCCTTCGCGCGCGAGGCGGCCGAGCATCCCGAGGAAGTCCGGTTGATGCTGCGGCTGTTCCACGGCGCTGCTATCCCCGACGCGCCCATGAACGCCGGCGTCCGCGCCGACCTGGCCGCCGGATTGGCGACAGGCCGATTCTCAGGCGTGACCCTGGAGACTGCCGTGCTGATGGCGGTCGGCATCGTGCAGATGACCAACGCGCGAGTCCTCGAACAGACGGCGCCGACCCAGGCGGCGGCGCTCTCGCACGACATGGCCTTCGGCTTGCTCCGCGGCCTGGGGCTCGAGGCCGGTTCGGCCCGCGCCGTCGCCGACCGGGCCGCGGCCCACATCTTCAACCTCCGCTGACGCCACCCGGGAGCACGACATGCTCATCCTTCGCGTTCTGGTGGCCGTCTACGGCCTGCTGTTCTCCGCCCTGACCCTCGGCTTCTGGTTCCAGCCCGACGTCATGGCGCGGCGCTTCAATCTGGAGGCCCTGAACATTCCGGGCTTCGCCACCCTGCGGGCGGACTTCGGCGCGATGTTCCTGACCCTCGCGGTTCTGTGCCTGACGGGGGTATGGACGCGGCGACGGCTGTTCCCGATCGCGGCGGCGCTCCTGCTGGGGGCCGCGATTGTTGGCCGGCTGATCGGCTGGGCCGCGTCCGGGACCCTGGGGGGCCAGCCCCAGTCGCTGGCGGTGGAAGTCATCGGCGCCGTCCTGCTGGCGCTCTACGCGCGCAGTCTCCCGGCCGATCCGCGGAGCGGCCGGGCCGGCCCTGGCGCGATCGTCACCGCGGCGGCCATGGTCGCCCTCGGGGGCCTCGCCGCCGCCGCCCTGCTGGCGCCGCCGGTGCAACAGGCGATCTTCGTCCAGGCCGCCAAGGTCGGCGTCGCCACCAACAACAACGCGCTCATGAAGGACGACGCCCTCCGCATCGCCCTGTGCGGCACGTCGGCCCCCCTGCCCAGCACACGGCGCGCCAAGGCCTGCGTGGCGGTCATCGCCGGGGGCAAGATCTACATCGTCGACAGCGGTCCGGAGTCGACGGAGGTCCTGCTGCAATGGGGCCTGCCGCTGGGCCAGGTGAGCGGCGTGCTGCTCACCCACTTCCATTCCGACCACATCGGCGACCTGGGCGAACTGAACCTGCAGACCTGGGTGCAGGGACGGCCGGGCCCCCTGCCCGTCTATGGCGGCCCTGGGGTCGAGCGTGTGGTCGCGGGCTTCAACGAGGCCTATGCGCTGGATCAGGGCTATCGCACCGCGCACCACACGGCGGCCCTGATGCCGCCCGCCACCTGGCCGATGGTCGCCCGTCCCGTGGCCGTGCCCGCTGCGGGTCCCACGCCGCGAACCGCCGTGGTGCTGGACGACGGCGGCTTGCGGATCACCGCGATCGAGACCGACCACGCCCCGGTCCGTCCCGCCTATGCCTACCGGTTCGACTACAAGGGCCGCTCGGTCGTGATCACCGGCGACACCAACAACTATGCGCCGCTGGCCACGGCCGCGCGCGGCGCCGACATCCTGATGTCCGAAGCGCTGAACCGCGAGATGATCACCACACTGGAGAAGACCGCCGGCGAAAAGCAGAAGCCGCGGATCGCGCACATCATGGCCGACATCCAGAGCTATCACATCTCGCCGACCGAGGCGGCGGGCCTGGCGAACAAGGCCGGCGTGAAGCTTCTGGTGCTCTACCACCTGCTCCCGGCGCCGGATAACTTCGTGTTGCGCCAGGGGTTCACCCGCGGCCTCGGCGCCGCGCGCGACGGCGACTGGGACTTGGCCGAGGACGGCAGCCTCTACACCCTGCCGCTGGGCTCCAAGGACGTCCGCATCGGCAAGCTGCCCTAGAGCCTGGTCGGATCGACCCTTAGCAACCGGCCGATTGGACGCCGCCGATCTACAGCTTCAGCCGCCGCGCAGGACTGACGTCACCAAATGACGACGCCCTGGCCAGTGGGGAGTTCGAGGATCGGCACGCCGCGATTCGCGAACCAAGCCCGTTCCTCGACATGCTGCGGCTCGTACGGAAGTTGGCCGAAGTCATCGAGGACAATCACAGCGCCGGGAACCAGCCGCGGAGCCAAGGCTTCGAGCGCCGCGATCTCGGCCGGCGCATTGTTCATGTCGATATGTGCAAAGCAAATCTTGTCGGGAATGCCGAGTTCGAAGCTCTGCGGCACATACCCCTGTATCACCGAGACGTTTGGACGGTCCGAGAAGCGCGCCTTCACCCGTCCGTAGAGGTCGGACCCGTGATCCGGCATCGCGTGATGCGTCATCGTCTCGGAGTGGTCGAACAGGTCGTAGAGGAAAACGTCGCGGGATGCCAAATCCACGGTTTCCATGACGATCTTCATGGACGTCCCGGCATAGCATCCACACTCGACGAACCCACCATCCCGGCGCAGCGCCTGTCGCGCTGCCCAGACAAGAACGGCCGTCCGCCAGAGAATTCCGCGCTCGTGCGGCGCTTTGGCATTCTCGTCCCAAGCCTTCACAAACGCCGCATCGTCAAGGAAGCCGAGGTTGCGCCCCCAAACGATGAGGGAGTCAGACGAATAGATCCCCCTCTTCGAACGCAATGAGCCCAGCAATGAATTCAGGCTGTCCCAGAATTTCGGCTCTTCCTTCACCCACCAATGGAAGCGCTTGGTCGTAAAGCTATTGCCCGGCATCTCAGTCTCCAACCTCGTGGCGCACCGCGAGACGCCGACCCGCCCCTAGACCCTTCGCCAGAGTACGGCGGCCGATGGATATTCGACGGAACGGAACCGCGCCATAGCTTCCCGACCCGGTGATCCGCTTGCGACCTATGCTACGGTTCGAAATGGGAGCGGCCATGACACGTTCGGATCAGGAAACCGCCGGTGGCGTCTGACACCACCACGGCGGCGCGCGCGACGGCCCCGACCCATGGCGATCGGCTGACGCAGTGGCTGGCGACCTATCGTCCCCTGCCCGGCGTGCCCGACGAGCTGTTCGATGCGGCCGGCAAGCCGCGCGACCATTGGCTGGGCTTCCTGCGCGAGTTCGCCAGCTATCCCGACGCCGAATCCGACGGCCGCTTCGGCATGGCGGCGCGGCATATCCGCGATAGCGGCGCCTCGTACCGCGTCTATGGCGAGGAGACCGAAACCAGCTGGCCGTTGGACCCGCTGCCCCTGATCATCCCGCAGGCCGAGTGGAACCAGATCGCCGCCGGGGTGACTCAGCGCGCCGAGCTCATGGAAGCGGTGCTGCGGGACATCTATGGCGAGGGCCGGCTGGTGCGCGACGGCGCCCTGCCCGCCGCGGCGATCACCGGCAGCCCGGACTTCCTGCGCGCCATGCGCGGCGTCGCGCCCCCCGCCGGCCGCTACCTCCAGCTCTACGCCGCCGATCTGGGCCGGGGTCCGGATGGCCGCTGGTGGGTGCTGGACGACCGCACCCAGGCGCCGTCGGGCGCGGGCTATGCGCTGGAAAACCGGCTGGTGGTCAGCCGGGCCTACCCCAACCTCTACAACACCCTGAACATCCACCGCCTGGCGCCCTTCTTCGACGGCCTGCGCCGCGGCCTGGCGGCCACCGCCGGCCGGACCGAGCCGCGCATCTGCCTGCTGACCCCCGGGCCGTTCAGCCAGACCTACTATGAGCAGGCGCACCTGGCCCGCTACCTGGGCTTCCTGCTGGTCGAGGGCGACGATCTCGTGGCCCGCGACGGCAAGGTCTGGGTGCGCACCATCGCCGGCCTGAAACGCGCCGACGTGATCCTGCGCCGGGTCGACGCCGCGTTCCTGGATCCGTTGGAGCTCAACGCCGCCTCGCGCCTGGGCACGCCGGGGATGCTGGAGGCGATCCGCACCGGCGGGGTCACCGTTCTGAACATGCCAGGCTCCGGCGTGCTGGAAAGCCGCGCGCTGATGAGCTTCCTGCCCGGCCTGGCGCGCAGGCTCCTGGGCGAGGAGCTGAAGCTGCCCAACATCGCCACCTGGTGGTGCGGCCAGGCCAGCGAGCAGGCCCTCGTCGAGGCGCGGCTGGACCAGCTGGCCATCGCCCCTGCCTTCCCCGGCAGCGGCCCCTTCGCCGACCCCAAGCTCACCGCGAACCTGTCGCCCGACGAACGCGCCCTCCTGCGTCAGCGGCTGTCGGAGCGCCCGGGAGACTTCGTCGGCCAGGAGATCGCCCAGCTCTCCACTATGCCCGTGCTGCGCGACGGGCGCCTCCAGCCGGCCCCCTTCACCCTGCGGGTGTTCGCCGCCGTCACGCCCGAGGGCATCCGCATCCTACCGGGCGGCTTCTGCCGCATCTCCGACCGCGCCGACGCCCGCGTGATCTCCATGGGCGAAGGCGCCCGCACCGCCGACGTCTGGGTCATGGACGACAAGCCGGTGGAGCGCCTCAGCCTGATCGCCAGCGGCGACGACGTGAAGGTCCGCCGGATCATGGGCAACCTGCCGAGCCGGGCCGCCGACAACCTGTTCTGGCTGGGCCGCTACCTGGAACGGACCGAGGCGACGCTGCGGCTGGTCCGCGCCCTCTGCTCCAGCCTGATGGATTCCGAGTCCTCGCTGCACGGCCGCGGCCAGACCTTCGAGGCCCTGCGCGCGGTGCTGATCGACTGGGGCGCGCTGGATGGCGAGACCCGCCCGGCGCGCGCGCTGGATTCCGCTCGCGACGCCCTGCACGACGCCGAGGCCTGGGGGTCGGTGACCTATCTCATCCGCTCGGCCAAGCGCACCGCCTCGGGCATGCGTGAGCGGCTGTCGGCCGACTTCTGGGGCCTGCTGGCGGACCTGGAGGGCGACCTGGCCGGCGGCGCCAACGAGATCTATTCCGAGGCCCAGGCGCTGGAGCAGGTGGAGACCGCGCTGCGCCATCTGGCCGGCCTGTCGGGACTGGCGCAGGAGAACATGAACCGTGTCGCCGGCTGGCGCTTCCTGGACATGGGTCGCCGCATCGAACGGGGGGCCAACACCTGCCAGCTCGCCCGCACCCTGGCCCACGACGCCGCGACCATCGACGACCTGGACCTGCTGCTGGACCTGAACGACAGCCAGATCACCTACCGCGCCCGCTACCTGGTCGGCCTGGCCCTGAACGCCGTGCGCGACCTGGTCATGCTCGATCCCTACAACACCCGCTCCGCGGCGTTTCAGGTGGCCGCGCTGAAGGCCCACCTTGCCGTCCTGCCGACGCTGCAGGAGGACGGCATTCTGGAGGAGCCGTCGCGCATCCTGCTGCCGCTGGCCGCCGAGCTGGAGACCCAGGACGCCGCCACCCTCGGCGCCGACAAGGTCCGGGCCTACGAGCGCACGATCCTGCGCTTGTCCGACGCGGTGGCCGATCGCTTCTTCCTGCAGGGGGCGCACGCCGTACCGACGGTGAAGCTGGTGGGCCTAGCGTGAGGTATCGCCTGCGTCACCGCACGACCTACAGCTACGAACAGGCGGTCAGCTTCGCCCGCTGCGTCCTGCGGCTGACGCCCCGCTCGTCGGCGACCCAGACGGTGCTGGAGAGCGCGATCACGGTGACGCCGCAGCCGTCGGCGCGCCTCACGCGCGTCGGCCCCTTCGGCG